>JAHZEE010000136.1 GCA_019421975.1 Clostridiales bacterium
CTGCGCTGTGTTATCAGACGCTGTGCGGCAGGCTCCCGGCGCTGTATCTGCCGCCGGAGCCCTACCGGCAGCAGCGCGCCAGCGGCGTGGCGCTGGCGGCACAGCTCCTGGCCGAGGCCGGAGTGGAAGCCCCGGCGGCGGAGCTGGCGCCGAATTATTTGAGGCTGTCCCAGGCGGAACGAGAGCGGCTGGCACGGCTGCAACAGGAGAAAGGAGCAAACGCATAATGGGAGAGGTACATGTATTGGAGCACCCGCTGCTGCAGCACAAGCTGAGCATCCTGCGCGACGCGCGCACGGGCGTCAAGATCTTTCGGGAGCTGGTGGGGGAGATGGCCATGCTCATGTGTTATGAGGCCACGCGCAGCCTGCCCACGGAGCAGGTGCAGGTGACCACGCCGATGGGAACGGCCGACTGCCGGGTCCTGGCCGGCAAAAAGCTGGCCATTGTGCCGATTCTGCGGGCCGGACTGGGCATGGTGGACGGCATCATCCAGCTCATTCCCTCGGCCAAGGTGGGCCATATCGGCCTCTACCGGGATCCGGAGACGCACCTGCCGGTGGAGTACTACTGCAAGATGCCGCCGGATATCTCGGAGCGCACGGTGATGGTGCTCGACCCCATGCTGGCGACCGGCGGTTCGGCGTCGGCAGCGCTGCAGTTTTTGAAGGGGTATGGGTGCAGGAACCTCATTTTAATGAACATCATCGCCTCGCCGGAGGGCGTGGCGCGCATTCAGCAGGACCACCCGGATGTGGAGATCTTTGTGGCCGCGGTGGATGAGGGTCTCAACAAGGACGCCTATATCATTCCGGGGCTTGGAGATGCGGGCGACCGGATTTTCGGCACCAAATAAGAGCTGCAATCTTTCGGGGCCGGGCGGCGCCCGGCCCCGAAAGATTGACTTTTTTTGGACGCCATGCTAAAATACCCATGGTTTTTTCAGCGCCGCCGACAGGTACATGCTTGTTGGCGATTTTTTATGGAGAGGGGGCAGAGCATGCAGCGGGATACATTTTTGGAGGGGCGGATTCTGCCGCCGCTGATTCGCTTTGCCATACCGCTGATTTTTTCGCTGGCTCTGCAGGCGCTGTACGGCGGGGTGGACCTGGCGGTGGTCGGACAATTTGCCGAGACGGCCAGCGTCTCTGCAGTGGCGACGGGTAGCCAGGTGATGCAGACCGCCACGGTTTTGGTGACGGGGCTTACCATGGGCGTCACCGTGCTGCTGGGGCAGGCGATCGGCGCGCAGGATGAGCGGCTGGCAGGCGGCGTCATTGCGGGCCAGATCCGGCTGTTTTCTGTGGTTGCGCTGGTCCTCACAGCGGGTATGATCCTCTTTGCGCCCCAGGCGGTGCAGTGGATGAATGTGCCGGAGCAGGCGCAGCAGCAGACCGTCTGGTACATCCGGATCTGCTCCGGGGGCATGGCGTTTATCACCGCCTATAATGCGATCAGCGGTGTGTTCCGCGGCATCGGAAACTCCAGATCCCCCTTCCTGTTTGTGCTCATCGCGTGCCTTGTCAATATCGTGCTGGATCTGCTGTTTGTGGGGGTCTTCCACTGGGCGGCGGCCGGCGCGGCGTTTGCCACAGTCATTGCGCAGGCGGTCAGTGTGGCATTTTCCGCATGGTATATCCGCAAAAACGGCCTGCCGTTTCGCGTGGACCGGGGGAGCTTTCAGGTGCGCGGAACCGTGAAAAGCATCCTGCGCATCGGCGCGCCGATTGCGGCGCAGGATGTCCTGGTCAGCATCTCCTTTCTGATTATCACAGGGATTGTGAATCAGCTGGGACTGGTGGCCTCGGCGGGCATTGGCGTGTCGGAAAAGCTGTATGTCTTTTTGTCCATCATTCCCATGGCCTTCCTGTCGGCGCTCTCGGCGTTTGTCGCGCAGAATGTGGGCGCTGGAAATCTGCGCCGCGCAACGCGGGCGCTTTTGCTTGGCACGGGCATCTCCCTGTGCTTTGGAACGGCGATGTTCCTGCTGACCTTTTTCCAGGGCGGCCTTTTGGCCCAGGCATTTGAAAAAAATCCGGAGGTCATTGCGGCCACGGCGGACTATCTGCACGGAAGCTCGTTTGAATATCTGCTGATCTCCGTCTCATTTTGTACGCTGGGATATTTTAACGGCCGAGGAAAGACCGGTTTTTCCATGATGCAGGGGCTTTTGACGGCGTTCCTTGTCCGGATCCCGCTGTCCTATTTCCTGAGCCGGCTGCCGCAGACGGGGATGTTTCAGATCAGCCTGGCGGTTCCGGCCTCAGCGCTGGTCAGCGTTCTGATGTGTATGGCGTATTTCTGGTGGATCAGGCGAAAGGACAGAAGACTGGAGCTCATATAAAGCGGACGCCGCCAAACTTTGTTTGGCGGCGTCCAAAACATATGGAGAAAAAACAACACAGTCAGGCTGGACGGCTTTCCTCGAGCGAGGCTTTGAAGTCCTCCATGTTGAGATCCGAGTTGACATTCTGCTCAAACCAGTCTTCCATTCCGGCTACAGACTCCTTGAACAGTTCCCGCTCTTCCTCGGTGGGGGTATAGACCTCCATACCACTTTCTTCGATCGTCTGGATCAGCCGTGCTTCGCTTTCCACCGCGTAGTCATAGGAGGCCTGCTGGGCTTCCTTGCCGCATTCGATGATGAGCTCACGGGTGGCCTCATTCAGGCTCTGCAGGAAATCATTGCTGATGATAAAGCCGGTGAAATCAAAGGTGTGGTCCAGATTGGTGAAATACGACTGAATCTCATAGAATCTAGAGGAAACAAAGGTGGAGTAGGGGTTATCCTGGCCGTCCACGGTGCCCTGCTGCAGGGCCGTATAGACCTCTGTCAGAGACATCGGGGTGGGAGACGCGCCCATCTCGGTGAACATCTCGATGTAGATGGGGGAGTCCATGACGCGGATTTTCAGCCCCACCATGTCGTCCGGACAGGTGACCGGGTGCTTGCTGTTGGAGAGCTTGCGGATGCCGTTTTCCAGCCATGCCAGCAGGTAGCAGCCGCTCTTCTCCAAAACCTTATCCTTGATCTGATTGGCAAACTCTGTCTCCGTCCAGGCAAACGCATGGTCACGGGAGTCAAAGGAGAAGGGCAGGCCCGTATACTGGACCTCCGGCACCAGAGTCGCCAGGGAGGACAGGGAGCTTTCGCCCGCCTGCACCGAGCCGGACTGGACAGCCTCAACGATTTGCAGACCGCTGCCGAAGGTGCCGTTAAAGAAGATCTCAACCTGGACAGCGCCGTTGCTGCGCTCTTCCACCAGCTCTTCAAACTTCAGATGACCGGCTGAAACAGGGTGGTCTTCTGTGACAGAGTTTGCGACATTGATGACGACCTCGTCATATTGAACCTCGGAATCCTCCGAGTCTGTGGATGTGTCCTGATCAGTCGGGGTATTATCCTGCGTTGTGGGCGTATCATTGGTGGCCGGTGTGCCGCCGCAGGCCGCCAGAGAGAACACCAACAGAACTGCCAACAACAATGCTGTCAACTGCTTGAACTTTTTCATTTGAAAGCCTCCTCACGATGATAAAATATTGGATCTTGCGTATAAAATGCTCTGGACGATAAGTCTCAGATCACATTTTCAACAATCATGGCCAAGCCCTGGCCGCCGCCGATGCACAGCGCAGCGAGGCCGTATCTTGCGTGCCTGCGTTTCATCTCATAGATGAGCGTGCAGAGCAGGCGGGTGCCGCTGTTTCCAAGCGCATGCCCATGGGCGATGGCGCCGCCGTTGACATTGACCCGGCCGTACATCTCCGTTCCCATGTCCATGCCCAGCTCCTTCAGACAGCCCAGGGCCTGCGCCGCAAACGCCTCATTGAGCTCGATGAGATCCATGTCCTCCAGCCGCAGCTGGGCCTGGGAGAGCGCCTTGCGGATGGCCGGGACCGGGCCGAGCCCCATGATGGCGGGATCCACGCCTGCGCTGGCGGAGCTGACGATCCGGACCAGGGGGCGGATGCCCAGGGCCTGCGCCTTTTCCTCACTCATCACAACCACGGCGGAGGCGCCGTCGTTCATGCCCGAGGCATTGCCGGCTGTCACCGTGCCGGTGCCGTCGCGCAGAAAGGCGGGCTTTAAGCTTGCCAGCCCCTCCAGCGTGCAGTCCAGCTTGGGGTGCTCGTCGGTGTCAAAGAGGAACGAGCCGCGGCGCGTTTTGACCTCATAGGGGGAAATCTCCGCCTTGAATCGGCCTGCCTCATAGGCAATTTTGTATTTCCGCTGGCTGTCGTAGGCGAAGATATCCTGTTCTTCGCGGGTGATGTGGCAGCGCTTGGCGACATTTTCCGCCGTGAGTCCCATGTTCAGGTTGGGATAGAGCTTGTTGGGCTGGACGATGGTGACGCCGTGGTGGAACGCGTCGAACAGCGGCTTATCCCCCATGCGCATGGGATGGGCGCGTACCGATGGGTCGAGGTAGTACAGCATGCGGGACATGACCTCGGTGCCGCCGGCAATCACAATCTCGGCGTCCTCTGCGCGGATCTCGTGGGTTGCGCTGATCACCGCCTGCAGGGAAGAGGCGCACTGGCGGTCCACCGTATAGGCGGGGATCTCCTCCGGAACCCCTGCGAGCAGCGCGGCGCAGCGCGCCACATTGGGGGTATAGCCGTAGACATCGCCCATAATCACCTGGTCCACCTGGTCCAGCGAAATGCCGGACCGTGCGGCCGACTCCCGGATGACGGCAGCGCACAGATCCTGCGCCTCCTCATCCTTCAGGCTGCCGAGATAGGCGCCGACTGCGGTGCGCACGGCGCCGGTTA
>JAHZEE010000137.1:0-4510 GCA_019421975.1 Clostridiales bacterium
CATCTGCACAGTGCCCTGTTTGACAGAGTCAATAAAGGTGTCCTCAGAGCCCAGCTGGGAGTTCGGATAGATCTGCAGCTCCAGAGAGCCGCCGGAATACTCGTCGAGCAACTCCTTCAGCTTCAGCAGCGCCTGATGCTGCGGATGGTCCTCCGCATACCAGTGCGCAAACATAATCGTCTGTTTCGGATCGTTTGCAGCGGGTGCATCCGTATTTGTGGCGTCATCGCCATCGGTGTCGGTGTCGGTATTGGCGTCAGTATTGGTGTTGGTGTTTGTGGTATTGGTATCCCCGTTGCTGCCGCAGGCAGTCAACATGCCAATCGCCATCATACAGACAAGCAATATAGCAATGATTCTCTTGGACATTTCTCTTTCCTCCTTCGATTTGTTCCTTGCTTCTATGTTGCATCAAAAGGCATTGCCTTGAGAGGCCTGCATTGCGCTCCGGCCGGTTCAGCAGCCAGACCGGCGGGCCGGCGTCTGCGGCCGGGTGTGCACAAGTCTTCTCGCCTGCTCCAGCAGTATTCTCTGGTGTTCTAAGGGCAGATTCCGTGCATTGTCAATGATTTCTTGTAATACGGCCTTGTGCCCCATTGTTATCATCTGTCGTTCCACGGCTTCCTTCCCTCTCTCATCTCTGAAATCCGCCTGTACTACACGATCTGTTTAATCGGACTATACCACCTGTTTAACATCTTGTCAATGGATTTATTAACATTTATTCATAATTACTTAAAATATGTTCTTAATTTGTTAAAGATGTATTTTTTCATTGATAATGAAATAAATCGTTATTATAATAGAAGGAAACAAAGGGGGAACGCCACATGGATACTTTAGGTGACCGGTTAAAATACGCAAGAAAGGCCGCCAGATATACACAGGACTCCCTGGCTGCGGCCATCGGTGTCTCACGGGGCGTGATTTTTAACCTGGAAAAGGGAAAGACCGTTCCGCAGGCCATTGTGCTCAACGCGATCTGCCAGGTACTGCACATCCGTCGGGAGTGGTTGGAAGCCGGCACGGGCCCCATGCAGAGCGATTCGGCCACTGCAGAAGACAGTCAGGTTTTGACAGAGCTGTACGAGGTTGCAAAGGACCTCTCACCAGATGAGCAGCTGTATCTGCTCGATATGGTCAAGGCGATGAAGCACCGCCTGAACCGCGTACCGCATGGTGAGGGCGTCCAGTAAAGACTATGTACTGCTCCAGTATTTCATACAATGGAATCTGCTGCTGTAAAAACAAAACGAGGGGACAATCGAGCACTCGATTGTCCCCTCGTTTTTTGAAACACTAGGCCTGGCAGAGCGTCAAAATAGCCTGTGTCAAAATCTTTGCCGACAAGACCAGCTCCTCCACGGGAATAAACTCGTCGGCATCGTGGATGTGGTAATCTGTTCCCGGCATGGAGCAGCCGAAGGCCACGCCGTTTTTGAGATCGTGTACATAGGTGCCGCCGCCGATGGACAGGCACTGTCCCGGCCGGCCGGTCCAGTCGGTGTAGGCATGCAGCAGGGCCTGGATAAACGGCCGGTCGGCCGGCACATGGTGTACCGGCGTCTGCTTCAGGTGCTCCACCCGCAGGCCCGCCGCCTCACAGGCCCGCTGAAAGGCCCCTGCACAGTTCTCCTCCGTGGCGCACAGCGGCACCCGGCTGTCGGACATGGCGCAGAGTGAGGCGGCGTCCACCTGCAGCAGATTGAGGCTGATGGTGAGCTCCCCTGCCACCGGGTCGGCCTGGGCAATGCCCAGCGCCTGCCCCTGCCAGTCGCCGTGGGGGAACAGGCAGCTGAGCGCCTGCACCGCGTCAGTCTGGGCCGACGGGGCCAGGGGCAGGCGCGCCAGGAGCGTCAGCAGGCCCGTGAGGGCGTTGTTGCCGTTCTGCGGCGTGGCGGCGTGAGCGCCCACGCCCTCGGCGCGGATGTGGAGCTCATTTTCCCGCTGCTGGAGGGTGAAGCGGACGCCGGTCTGCGCGGTGACTGCCTGGGCGATGGGCTCGGCCTGGGCCGCGCAGAGCCCCTCCACCACCGCCGTGCCGCTGGCGGGTACCACATTGGTCTTGGCGCCCGCCTGCAGGCGCTTCAGCCGCGGCAACGCCTCGGAGGGTACAAAGTCGGCCCGGATCTCTCCCCACATCTGCCCTTTTTCCAGGTTGATGAGGGGGAAATCTGCATCCGGGGAGATGGTCACCGGGGCCTCCTCCTCTTTGGCATAGTAGTGGGGCAGATCCGACGAGCCGCACTCCTCGTCCGTGCCCAGCACCAGGCGCACTGTTTTTCCCAGCGGCAGCCCCAGCTCCTTGATACAGCGCATGGCATAGAGGGCCGCAACCGCCGGCCCCTTGTCATCCTGCGCCCCGCGGCCATACAGCCTTCCATCCACCACCCTGGGCTCGAAGGGCGGACAGGCCGTCCAGTTGTCCTCCACCGGCACCACATCCAAGTGGGCCAGAATGTCCAGTCCCCGCGGCCCCGCCGCAAGCTCCGCCGTGCCCACACAGTCGTCATAGAGCCGGACCGGGAAGCCGGCCTGCCGGGCCAGCGCCAGAGCTGCATCCAGCGCCTGCCGCGGCCCGGGGCCGTAGGGCATACCGGGAAAGGCCGCGCCGCGGGTGCTGTCAATCCGGATGAGCGCCATCGCGTCTTGCACCAGCTCCTCCCGGTGGGTCTCAAAATAGGTTTCAATCTGTTTTTTATAATCCATAAATACCTCCAAAAGCAAACGCTCCGATGGCCACACCATCGGAGCGTTGGTCGGATGTCTCAGCCCTTTACAGTATAGTTGGGGGCCTCCTTGGTGATGCTGATGTCATGGGGATGGCTCTCGATGAGGCCGGCGTTGGTGATGCGCACAAACTGGCCCCTGGCCTGCAGCTCGCCGACGGTGGCGGTGCCGCAGTAGCCCATGCCGGCGCGGATGCCGCCCAGCAGCTGATACAGGTTGTCCGAGGCGCTGCCGCGGAACGGCACGCGGCCCTCGACGCCCTCGGGCACCAGCTTGGAGTTGCCCTCCTGGAAGTAGCGGTCCTTGCTGCCCTGGGCCATGGCGGCCATGGAGCCCATGCCGCGGTAGACCTTGAACTGGCGGCCCTGGTAGATCTCGGTCTCACCGGGGCTCTCCTCACAGCCGGCCAGCAGGGAGCCCAGCATGACCGTGCTGGCGCCGGCAGCCAGCGCCTTCACAATGTCGCCGGAGTACTTGATACCGCCGTCGGCAATGACGGGGATGCCGTACTTCTTTGCCTCGCAGGCGGCGTCGTAGATGGCCGTGATCTGCGGCACGCCGATGCCCGCCACCACACGGGTGGTGCAGATAGAGCCGGGGCCGATGCCGATCTTGACGCAGTCCGCGCCCGCCTCAATGAGCGCGCGGGTGCCGGCGGCGGTGGCCACATTGCCCGCGATGAGCTGCGCCTCCGGGAAGGCCTCGCGGACCTTGCGGATGCTCTCGAGAATGTTGCGGCTGTGGCCGTGGGCGCTGTCAAAGACCAGCACATCGACGCCCACGGAGAGCAGGCCCTCGGCGCGCTCCATCACATCGGCCGTCGCGCCGATGGCGGCGCCGCAGAGCAGGCGGCCCTTGCTGTCGCGGGCGGAGTTGGGATAGGCCACGGCCTTTTCAATGTCCTTGATGGTGATAAGGCCCTTCAGGTGGAACTGGTCGTCCACAATGGGGAGCTTCTCAATTTTGTTGGCGCTGAGGATGCGCTTGGCCTCCTCCAGCGTGGTGCCCTCCTTGGCCGTGACCAGGTGATCCTTGGTCATGACCTCACTGATGGGCCGGGAGAGATCCTCCTCAAACTTCATATCCCGGTTGGTGATGATGCCGATCAGCTTGCCGTCCTCCTGGCAGATGGGCACACCGGAGATGCGGAATTTGCCCATAATCTCGTCGGCATCGCGCAGTGTGTGGTTGGCAGACAGAAAGAACGGGTTGGTGATGACGCCGTTTTCCGAGCGCTTGACCATATCCACCTGCTCCACCTGCGCCTCAATGGACATATTCTTGTGGATGATGCCGATTCCGCCCTCGCGGGCCATGGCGATGGCCATACGGTATTCCGTCACGGTGTCCATTGCAGAACTGATCAGCGGAATATTCAAGTGGATCTTTTCTGTCAGATTGGTGCCAAGATCGATCTGGCGCGGCATCACATTGGACTCTGCCGGTATCAGCAGCACATCGTCAAATGTCAGCCCTTCCTTCAAAAATTTCTCCTGGACATTCTCGTTTACCATCATGTTCATCGACTCCTTTTCCGCTGTATTCTCCCTGCTCTGAAAATGATATTTTTGCTATTCTACTCTCGTGTATTCCAAAAGTCAAGGTAAATCTTTTTGGTGTGTCGGGATCGGGGAAAACCCGATGGAGACATCAAAGCTGGGCTTCCCATCTGCAGCCAGGCCACGGGCAAACGCCCGGTCCTGCTGCCAGGTCCCCAGCATGGTCAATGTCTGACCGGCCCGGCACTCCCGCAGGAAGTTGATCTGCATCTGGCTGGGAT
>JAHZEE010000137.1:4520-4757 GCA_019421975.1 Clostridiales bacterium
AGACCCAGCGCATCGCAGGCCACATCGGCATAGCGGGTGTTATTCATATGGCCGTTGACATCGGTGTCGCTGTAGCGGACCGTACGCTCCATTTTAAAGGACAGCTCCGGCGGCGGGTTCAAGCGGCGCAGCAGCTTGGACTGCCCCAGATTCTGCCGCGGCAGCGCCAGGATCTGCTCCACCCGGTCGGCGCGCAGCAGCGCCCGGGTCTTGAGATCCGCCAGCACCCAGACGGAG
>JAHZEE010000138.1 GCA_019421975.1 Clostridiales bacterium
TATACCCGCAACCAGCTGCTCGACGAGGTCTGGGGATTTGACTACTTCGGCGACTCCCGCACCGTGGATGTGCACATCAAGCGCCTGCGGGAAAAGCTGGAGGGGGTCTCCGACCAGTGGACGCTCAAAACCGTCTGGGGTGTGGGCTACAAATTTGAAGTTGTCTGATGCCGGGCCGGGCTTCGTGACAAGATAGAGAGGCTTGGAGGATGAAAACAACTTTTGTGCGCCAATTCCTGCTGACGGCCATTCTGATTCTGTTCAGCGTTGCGGTGGTGGGCGCCGCGTTTCACTCGCTGCTGTTTAACCACTTGACCCAGGAGGAGGAGAACTCCCTGCAGACCAACGCCAATGCGGTTGCAGATCTGGCCGCGGCCTACGACACATCGGGCGAATTGGAGGAGAACTGGAATTTCCGCATGAGCCTGACCTTTGCCGCCAGCGTGTCGGGCACGGACATTGTGGTCTGCGACGACACGGGTGCCATCATCGTCTGCTCCTGTGAGGAGTTTGGCTGTGAGCATCTGGGCAAGGTGGTCGACAGCGCATTTGTGAGCCGGGTGATCACAGACGGTACGCAGTTTGCCACGGGCCTCATCGAAGGCCTGTATGACGACAGCCGCCAGCTGGCCGCAGTGCCGGTCATCTCAGACACCTCTGGCGATCCCACCGGCATTGTGCTGGTCTCGGAGAGCCGCCATCAGCTCTCCGGCCTGCTGCGGCAGACCTTCAATATCTTCCTGATAACTGCGCTGGTGACGCTGCTGCTGGCCCTGCTGGTGACCTATATCCTGACCCGCAACCAGGTGCGGCCGCTGCAGGACATCGCCCAGGCGGCCCGGCGGTTCGGCCGGGGCGAGCTGCAGGTGCGGGTCGACACCGGCGGCCGGCACACTGTGGAGGTCGACGAGCTGGCCTTTGCCTTCAACGCCATGGCGGATTCTCTGGAGAAGGCGGAGATCCGGCGCAGCGGCTTTGTGGCCAATGTCTCCCACGAGCTCAAGACGCCCATGACCACCATCTCCGGCTTCATCGACGGGATTCTGGACGGCACCATTCCCAGGGAGAAGGAGCGGGAGTACCTGCAGGCGGTCTCCGACGAGGTCAAGCGCCTGTCGCGTCTGGTGCGCAGCATGCTGGAGGCCTCGCGGCTGCAGGATCAGAACGGCGGAAAGGTGCAGAAGCAGGTCTTTGACCTGTGCGAGCTGCTGGGCCGGACGCTGCTCACCTTTGAAAACAAGATTGAGGCCAAGCACATCGAGGTGGAGGTGGAGCTGCCGGAGACTGCGGTCAAGGGCTTTGCCGATCCGGACGCCATCACCCAGGTCGCGACCAACCTCATCGACAACGCGGTCAAGTTCTGCAATGAGGGCGGCCGGCTGCGCCTGGCGCTGACCCAGGCCGGCGACCGGGCCCTGGTGACGGTGGAGAACACCGGTCAGACCATCCCGGACGAGGAGCTGCAGCTGATCTTTGACCGCTTCCACAAGACCGACAAGAGCCGCTCACTGGACAAAGACGGCGTGGGACTGGGCCTCTACATTGTAAAGACCATCTTGAAAACCCACGGCGAGCAGATCACCGTCACCAGCCGCGACGGTGTGACCGCCTTCCGCTTTACGGTCCAGCTGGCGAAATCCTGAAAGGAGCATGGCAATGGGCGAGCAAAAACAGACCCCACAAAATGCAGAGTATGTCCCGGCGCAAGAGCCCATTGCGCTGACCGCCGGCGCCCGCGGCCGCATGGGCTCGCTGCTCACCATCCTGGCGCTGCTGCTGATTCTGTTCTGCGGCACCTATCTGGCCCGCGCGCTGATCGACCGCTATCTGGATCTGGCGGAGACCAAGGTGGCGCTGCGGGTGGAGGACGGGACCGGGGATGCGCGCATCGAGGCCGACGCCGCCGGCCCCATCGAGGAGATGGCCGGGCCGCAGGTCTCCGTGGCGCCCGCCGAGTCCGGCACGCTGACACTGCAGCAGATCTATCAGAAGGCCATCGCCAGCGTGGTCTCCATCACGGCCTCGGGGGGCTACAGCACGACCACCGCCTCCGGCGTGGTGCTCACCGCGGACGGGTATCTGGTGACCAACAGCCATGTGGTGAGCGGCGCCACGGAGATCCTGGTGACACTGTACGACAATCGGACCCTGCCGGCAGATGTGGTGGGGGCGGACGAGATGACAGACCTGGCGGTGCTGCGGGTTGCAGCGGACGATCTGACGGCGGCCGAGTTTGGCGATTCGTCCCATCTGCAGGTGGGCGACACCGTGGCAGCCATCGGCGACCCCCTGGGCCCGGAGCTGCGCGGCACACTGACAGACGGCATTATCTCCGCCATCAACCGGGATATCAAGGTTGAGGGCCGGACCATGAGTCTGCTGCAGACCAATGCCGCCCTCAACGACGGCAACTCCGGCGGCCCGCTGCTCAACACCCAGGGGCAGGTCATCGGCATCAACACCATGAAGCTGGCCGGTACCGACAGCCAGGTGGAGGGAATTGGCTTTGCCATCCCGTCATCGGTGGTACAGAGCGTGGTCAATGAGATTCTCGACAAGGGCTATGTCTCGGGCCGGCCGTCGCTGGGATTGTCGCTTACGACCCTCTCTCTGGCGGCGCGAGTGTACTACCACCTGCCCGATGGGCTGTATATCTCCGCCGTGAGCGAGGGCTCTGACGCCGCCGCCAGCGGCATTCAGGCCGGCGATATCCTCATTGCAGTCAACGGCACCAGCGTCGGCTCCAGCTCGGATGTGGAGGCGCTCATTGCAGACAGTGCGCCGGGCGATCTTGCCACCTTGTCTGTGTTCCGCGCCGGCTGGGTCTACACCCTGGAGGTGGAGCTGCTGGACGCAGCAGACGCATAACGGCAAACCGGGCCAATGCTGGCACCGATTCCCCCTTTTCCCCATAGACTGGGGAGAAGGGGGAATTCAACTATGAATCCATACGACAAGGAGCAAGTGGACGCCGTCTGGCAGCGTGTGACGGCGACCAGCAAGCCCGACAACGAGGGGACCGACACCACCGGCATGGACCTGGTGGAGCTCATCAACGCCGAGTGCGCCGACCGCAGCCTGTTTCTGCACCTGGCGCGGATGGCCGGCGGCTGCGACGGAACCCTGCTGCGCCAGATTGCCCGGGACGAGGAATGCCATGTCCGCCGCCTGGGGGCGCTTTACTACATCCAAAGCGGCAAGAAATACTGCCCAATGCCTGCCGTACCGCCCTGCGTGGCGTGCTTCAACGACGCGCTGCGCCAGGCCTACCAGGAGAAGCTCCGCAACGCCGTGCGTTACCAGCGGGCGGCGGCCCAGTACCCCGATCAGAAGCTGCTGTTTGAGGGGATGGCCGACGAGGAGCTGGCCCACAGCCGTATGATCCTGTGTGTGCTGGAAAAGCGGCTGTGACACATATCACAACAGAACCCCCGGCGGAATCCTCTGATTCCGCCGGGGGTTCTGTTGTGCCGCCTCACAGCGCGATTTCACAGGTCGTCGGCGTACAGGACGCCCGGAATGTCCCGAATGTTGGCGAGCACCGTCTCCAGCGCGTCGCGGCGGCCGTGCAGCCGCAGCTCCAGACGCATCTGCACAATGCCGGGGATCTGGTTTTGCAGATATTCCATGGATTCCACATGGTGCCCCACCGCGTGCAGATGGGACAGAATCTCGGAGAACCGGACGGTGCTGTCGTACTCCAGATAGAGCAGCAGCATGCTGGGGCGCTTGACATAGCGGCGGTCCAGCCGGTTGATCCCCACCAGCACAAAGACCATGAGCAGCAGCATGAGGATGGCGGCCTCGAAGAAGCCGGCGCCCACGGCCAGGCCCATGCAGGCCGAGCTCCAAAGTCCCGCGGCGGTGGTGATGCCGCGCACCTGGGCGCGCTGCGTGACGATGATGGAGCCGGCGCCCAGAAAGCCGATGCCGGAGATCACCTGTGCGCCCATGCGCGCCGCGTCGGTGGACAGGTGCCGCGCCTGGTGCAGATAGAGATTCACCATCATGACGGACGCGGCGCCCATACAGACCAGAATATGGGTCCGCAGGCCCGCCGCATGGCGGCTCTTGCCCCGGTCATAGCCCACCACGCCGCCGCAGAGCATCGCCAGCAGAAACCGCACCAGCAGTGAGAAAAGGGTCAAATCCCGCAGGGAGTCGAGCATGGAAATCGAAAACACGGCCAAACCTCCCAAGTTCATCAGATGATATTACTATAGTGGGCCGGCCCCGGATCTGTCAACGGAAAATCATCGCCCCCAAATGAATAAATATACAGAATATTATGAATATATTAGAATAATACTCAAAAATGTCGGTTTAAGCTGGGCGCAACACTGGATTTTTATGCAAATTGAACCTTGCACCGGCCGGGCG
Source organism: Clostridiales bacterium (assembly GCA_019421975.1). Taxonomy (GTDB): domain Bacteria; phylum Bacillota; class Clostridia; order Oscillospirales; family Oscillospiraceae; genus CAKTFW01. Next base: position 4,381 of record JAHZEE010000138.1, read on the forward strand.
TGCGTGCTATGATAAACCCACAAACAATCAGGAAGCAAACTTTGGGAGGTTTTATCCATGGGAGCGATCAAAAAAGTTGTACTGGCGTATTCCGGAGGTCTGGACACCTCCATCATTATCCCCTGGCTGAAGGAGAACTATGACAACCCTGAGATCATCGCCGTCTCCGGCGACGTGGGCCAGGGCACGGAGCTGGACGGCCTGGAGGAGAAGGCCCTAAAGACCGGCGCGTCCAAGCTGATCGTGGCCGATCTCACCGACGAGATGGTGGACGATGTGATCGT
>JAHZEE010000139.1 GCA_019421975.1 Clostridiales bacterium
GCTCCCCTCAAGGGGAGCCTTTAGGAGGTGCAGAGCAGTTCGCAAAGCCTCCCCTGGAGGGGAGGTGGCATGGCGGCAGCCATGACGGAGAGGTGGCCCCGCCACCCCACAGAAGAGTCTTCCCAAAAACAATTAACAACCTGCCTGTGGAAAAGGAAAACTTTTGCTGTGGAAATCTTTGCCCTGCCGGATGCTCCACTGTATCTGTGGAAAAGAAACCGGGGATTCCACAGGCGCGTGTGGAGAAAAAAAGCAGTGTTTACAAGGCCTCGCGGCAGTTTTCCACATAACTTTTTACTACGGCTACTGTTACTACCTGAATTTTCTTCCTTTCTCTTAACGAAAGAAACAATGGAGGGATTCCCAAATGAAATTTACCTGTGAAAAAGCGATTCTCAGTCAGGCCGTCGGCCTGGCTTCCCGCACCGTCAGTCCCAAAAGCGCGCTGGAAGTGCTGGAGGGAATCTGTGTCCGCGCCGGCATGGGGCTGCAGTTGGCCGGCTACAACCTGGAGACCGGCATCACCGTGGGCGTGGAGGCGGAGGTGCTCGAGCAGGGCAGCTGCGTCATGCCGGCCCGGCTGTTTTCCGACATCATCCGAAAGCTGCCCGACGACATGGTGGTGGTGGAGGTCGACGAGAGCTGCCGCGCGTCCATCACCTGCGGCATCTCGTCGTTTGCCATCTCAGCCCTGCCCGCCGACGACTATCCGGAGTTGCCCGATGTGGACGGCGAGGCCGCGGTGCGCATGCGCCAGCAGGATCTCAAAAAGCTCATCAACGGCACCATCTTTGCCGTGAGCGACAACCAGTCCCGGCCCATCCACACCGGGTGTTTGTTCGAGGTGGAGGGGGATACGGTCACCGTGGTGGCCGTCGACGGCTACCGGCTGGCGCTGCGCCGGGCAAAGCTGCTTGAGCCCATCACGGCGAAGCTGCGCTTTGTGGTGCCGGGACAGGCCCTCAAGGAGCTGGAGAAAATGCTCTCGGATACGGAAGAGCCGGTGCGCTTTACGCCGGGAAAAAAGCATATTTCCTTTAAAATTGAAAACGCGACGCTGATCTGCCGGCTATTGGAGGGCGAGTTTCTGGACTGGCGGCGGGTGCTGCCGGAGTCCAGCCCGATCCGGCTCACGGTCAATGCCTCCAGACTGGCCACGGTCATTGAGCGCATGAGCCTGGTGATCTCCGAAAAGGTCAAGACCCCGGTGCGCTGTATCTTTGGCGATCAGAAGGCCGACTTCCACACGGCCTCTACGGTGGGCACAGCCCATGATGTGTGTGACATTGCCGGCGACGGACAGAATCTGGAGATCGGCTTCAACTGCAGGTACCTGCTCGACGCCATCCGTGCCGTGCCGGACGACGAGGTGGTGCTGGAACTCACCAATGCGCTCAGCCCCATCGTGCTCAGTCCCTGTGAAAAAGACGGCAGCTACGGCTACATGGTGCTGCCGGTGCGGCTGAAGGCGGAGTGAGTATGCGGGTAAAAGTGACGAAAAAGACAGCGGACCAGCCGGTGGCCATCCACACGGAGTTCATCAAGCTTCAGGACTTTTTGAAGTTCTGCGGCGCCGTCCAGACCGGCGGCGAGGCCAAGGTGCTCATCCAGCAGGGACAGGTCCTGGTGGACGGCGCGTGCTGCACCATGCGCGGCAAAAAGCTGCGGCCGGGAAACACTGTGGAGCTGGACGGCAGAGGCTGGAAGGTCACAGGCGATGGAGATTAAATCCCTGCGTCTGGAGAACTTTCGCAGCTATGAGGATCTCCAGGTCCGGTTTGATCCGGGGGTCAATCTCATTGTGGGCGACAACGCCCAGGGCAAGACCAATCTGCTTGAGGCCATTGTCTATCTCTCCACGGGCCGGGCATTTCGGACCCGACGGGAGAAGGAGCTCATCAGCTTCGGCGCGCAGATGGCCCAGCTGGAGCAGACCTGCTGTTCTCAGGGACGAGAGCAGCAGGTGCGCGCTGTGCTCTTTGCCGGCCGGCAGCGGCGGCAGCTCTATAAAAATGGGGTCAAGCTGCGCACGGCAAGCCAGCTGCACGGGATTTTGCCAACGGTGCTGTTCTGCCCCGAGGACCTGATGGTGCTCAAGGCCGGCGCCGCCGGGCGCAGGCGGCTGATCGACGACGCGCTGTGTCAGCTGCGGCCAAACTTTGCCACTGCGCTCGACGAGTACGGCCGGCTTTTGGAGGACAAGAGCCGGATTTTGAAGGACCGGTGGGAGCGGCCCCAGCTGCTGCAGGTGCTGCCGGAGTTTGACGAGCGGCTGGCCCAGGTGGGCGCCGTGGTCATCGGCTACCGGGCCAGGTATCTGCGGGAGCTTGCAAAGCAGGCGGCCCAATTTCACGCGGCCTTTTCAGGCGGCAGAGAGCAACTGGAGATCACCTATCAGACTGTCTCCACGGTGTCCGATCCCCTGGCCGACCGGCAGACGGTCTATCAGTGGCTCAAGGAGCATCTGCAGCGCCGCCACCAGGCGGAGCTGGAGTCGGGGCAGTGTCTGTCAGGCCCCCACCGGGACGACTTTGACGCCGCCCTCGGCGGGGTGTCCATCAAGAGCTTCGGCTCCCAGGGCCAGACCCGCACCGCGGCCATCTCCCTGAAGCTGGCCGAACGGGCGCTGTTTGCCGCCGACACAGGCGAGGAGCCGGTGCTGCTGCTCGACGATGTGCTCTCAGAGCTCGATCCGGGGCGGCAGGACTTTGTCCTCAATCAAATTCGCAGCGGGCAGGTCTTTATCACCTGCTGTGAGATCGAAAAATGGACCGCCGCGGGCAAGACCCTGACGGTCCGGGACGGAACCATCCGGGAGTGAGAGAATGTATCTGCATTTGGGGTCCCAAATGGCGGTCCGCGAGCGGGCCGTGGTGGGAATCTTTGATCTGGACAACACCTCCTCGTCCAAGATCACCCGGGCCTTTTTGGAACAGGCCCAGGCGGAGGGGGCGTTGATCGATGTGTCGGACGAATTGCCAAAGGCGTTCGTGCTGACAGAGGAATATGGCATGAAGCGGGTCTATCTGACCCAGCTGGGCGCCGCAACGCTGCAGCGGCGGCTGGAAGCGGCCCGCAGCGGCAATTTGTAATATCCCGGTAAGGTGAGAAAGAGGGAAGAGCATGTCCGAAGAACTGTTGGAACAGAAAGTTGAAAAGGAATATGACGCCGCGCAGATTCAGGTGCTGGAGGGGCTGGAGGCCGTCCGGGTGCGTCCCGGTATGTATATCGGCTCCACCTCGTCGTCCGGTCTGCACCACCTGGTCTATGAGATCGTGGACAACTCCATCGACGAGGCGCTGGCGGGCTACTGTACGGAGATCCGTGTGAGCATCAACCCCGACGGCACCATCACCGTCGTGGACAACGGCCGCGGCATCCCCGTGGACATCCAGGCCCAGACCGGAAAGCCGGCCCTGGAGGTGGTCTACACGGTGCTGCACGCGGGCGGAAAGTTCGGCGGCGGCGGTTACAAGGTCTCCGGCGGCCTGCACGGCGTGGGCGCGTCGGTGGTCAACGCGCTCTCGGAGTGGCTCACGGTTGAGGTCAGCCGGGACGGCAAGGTCTATGAGATGCGGTTTGCCCGCGGCGAGATCACTCAGCCCATGAAGGTGGTGGGCGAGGCAGATCACACCGGTACCAAGGTCACCTTTAAGCCGGACCGGGAGATTTTTGACGACATTACCTACGACTATGAGATTCTGCACACGCGGATGCGGGAGCAGGCGTTTTTAAACGGCGGCCTGCGGATTGTCACAGAGGATCTGCGCGCCGGCCAGGAGCAGCGCGACGAGATGCACTATGCCGGCGGCATCCGTGAGTTTGTGGGCTGGATCAACCGCAACAAGACGCCCCTGCACGGCGATGTGATCTATATGCGCGGCGACCGGGCTGACTCCATGGCCGAGATCGCCATGCAGTACAACGACGGCTACAACGAGAACATCCTCTCCTTTGCAAACAACATCCACACCGCCGAGGGCGGTATGCACGAGACCGGCTTCAAGGCCGCGCTCACCCGGGTGCTCAACAACTACGGCGTGAAGATGGGCATTTTGAAGGGCGAGGAGAAGGTCTCCGGCGACGACTGCCGCGAGGGCCTCACGGTGGTCATCTCCGTCAAGCTGACCGAGGCCCAGTTTGAGGGCCAGACCAAGGCAAAGCTGGGCAACTCCGAGATGCGGACCTTGGTTGACAATGTGGTCAGCAGCCAGCTGGCGGAATTTTTGGAGGAGAACCCCCAGGTGGCGCGGGTGATTCTGGACAAGGCCATGATGGCCAACCGGGCCCGGGAGGCCGCGCGGAAGGCCAGAGAGTCCATCCGCCGCAAGACGGCGCTCTCCGGCGGCGGGATGCCGGACAAGCTGCGCGACTGCAACGAGCGCAACCCGGAGCTCACCGAGCTCTACATCGTCGAGGGCGACTCGGCAGGCGGCTCCGCCACCCAGGGCCGGGACTCCCGCTTCCAGGCGATTCTGCCCCTCTGGGGCAAGATGCTCAATGTGGAGAAGGCCCGGGTGGACAAGGTCTACG
>JAHZEE010000014.1 GCA_019421975.1 Clostridiales bacterium
CGTCCGGCTGGTAGGAGGTGGCGGGGATGTCGTGCTTCGCCGTTTCGAGAACCTCGGCGTCGTTGTAGCTCTTGCCGCCGTCGGTGGAGTACTGCATTTCGGTGACGGCGGAGATGACGCCGGACTTGTTGATGGGATTGGTGGCAAATTCCAGTGTAGCTGTGCCGTTCTTCACCACCACCAGGCCCTTGCGGTTGTTGTCGAAGATTCCGTCGCCCATGTTGGTGCCGCCGCCCTTGGACGAGTACACATAGACAGGCACCTTGTAGGAGCCGGTCTTGGTGGGATCGACGGTCTCGCTTCCGCCGCTTCCGCTGTCTCCGCCGCTTCCGCGCTTCTTCAGGGCGTCGACGGCCGCGTTCAGCTCCGTCAGGGCTGCCGCAATGGCAGTCTCATCCGTGCTGGAGCTGGAGATCAGTTCCTGTGCTGCGCTCAGCTTTTCCTGCATCGCGCTCCAGGTGGAGGCGGTGTAGTCCGATTCGTTCAGCTTCTTGGCATTGTTCACCGCCGTGATCAGGTCCTCCAGCGGGTTCTCCTCCGGCGGCGTAGTCCCGCCCGTGCCCAGAACCAGCTTGATGACGGTTTCGCCGCTTCCCATCGCGTCGATGAAGGTGGAGACATAGATCTCTCCTCCGTCGGTGCCGTCGGTGTAGCTGGGCAGTGTGAAGGTAACGGCGCCGGGGTAAGCCATGTTGGTGGCGCCGCCGCTGAAGTCCGGCACCTGGCCGTCGACCGTGTAATAGACGCCGCCGTTCTTTTCCATCCGGGTCGGCGTGCCGGAATAGACAGTCTTGTCGCCGCTCTTGGTTGTGGCGGTGTACCAGCTGTCAACGGTCACATCCGTGGGCTCGAGGGTATCGGCCTGGATGCCGTTATAGACCGCGTTTGCGGACTCGCCGTAGAAGACCCGGAAGCTGCCCAGGTGCCCGTAAATTCCGCCCACAGTGGTATGGGTCAGATTCACGGTCATGGTGCGCGTTCCATCCTCGCTCACATGCAGCACCGCCGGGCTGACGACTGTGTCAGACCCCATGGGCAGCGCCGTCGTGTCCCCGGGCGCCTTGGCGCTCAGGACGGAAACCGCGACCTCGTAGTCTCCGGGCTCCAGCTCCTCTTCCACCTTCTGCAGGGTGTCAAAGTCCAGCTGGTACTTCATGACCGTCCACCTGTTCATGGCGTTGGCCTCGTAGGTGGCTACATAAATCTCGTTATTGTAGCCGTCGTTCTTAATATAGCTGGGAAGTGTCAGGGTCACATCTCTGGGAGCAACCCGGTTGCCGTCCTCTCCGTAGAAGACCTTGCCGTCCTCACTGGCTGTTACTTTGCCCTCGTAGAGGATGTTTTCGCCGGTCTTGGAATCCACATTTCCCCAGTTGACCACGGTGATGGGCGTGAAGTTTGTCTTGATCAGATCGCCGTCTGTGCCGGTGGACTGGTTTTTCCAGAAGTCGTAGACATCCACATCCCCGTCGCCGTCGATGTCGGCGGCGCTGGTCAGCAGGTACAGCTGGCCCAGGCCGTAATAGGAGCCCACTGCCAGCATGCCCTTGAGCTGATAGCTGACGGTCATGGTGCCGTCCTCCGCCACGACCAGCGACGCCTCGCCGTCCACCACAGGCCCGCCCATGGGCCCGGCGACGGTGCCGATACTGCCGCTGCCCTGGCCCTGATGGTAGGTCAGCGTGTAGGCGCCGGGCTTCAGGGAACCGTCGGTGTTTGTTGTCTCAGACGCCTCAAACGCGGCGCTGGCAGTGACGGCCTCCTGCGGCATTGTAAAGGTGTAGGTCCGGGTACCGGCCTCGGTCAGCGCGACCGCCTTGCCGCTGGCTGTCTTGACTGCAACGGAGCCGTCGGTCAGGACATAGCCGGCATTGGGCTTCGCCGTCACGGTGACGGTGGCGCCGGCCTGGGCCGCAGAAGCGGAAGCGCCCTCAACGGCAAAGGCAACCTCGCCGTTTTCGCACTCCGCGCTGTTGAGCGCATAGGTGGCGTATTCGAAGGCGACATTGACCGTTACTTCCGCGGCGGGCATGTAGAAGTAGTAACCCTCCGACGCGCTGTAGAGAATCGGCGCGTCCTGCCCGTCGACGGTATAGGTCAGGACCGACGCGGCGTAGCCGGTGCCGGGCCGCACGCCGACCGTGACCTTGGAGCCTGCCTTGGCGGTGGGGGGAACCTCCGCATCGCCGTATTCCCCGCCGGTGAGGTTCAGCGTGATGCTGTAGCTTTCAACCGAGGCGTCCTCCTGGATTTCCGCCAGAACCGGGCCGGGGGTTCCCTTGACCCAGCCGCGCAGGCCGACTTCTGCCGCCGCCTGCTTGACGCCCAGGTTCAGCGCGACCAGAAGGCTGGGGTTGCGGTAGGTTGCGTCGTCTGTTTTCAGCGTTCCGACTACCTTTCCGCCGGAAACCTTCAGGAACTGGCCCTCAGATGCGCCGGTCGTATCCTCGCCAGTCAGCGGCATTGCGCCATTCTCCGTCGAGAAGCTGGGCTGCGCGAGGGTCCCCGCATCGTAGAAGCTGGAGGAGTTCATGCCCAGCAGGCGTCCTGCAGAAACCTCTGCGCCAGTCTCGCCGCTCACCGTTACGGTCCCAAGGCTGTAGCAGGTCAGCACGGTGCCGCTGGAGGCTCCCATCAGACCGCCGACGATGATCCGCGATGTCGGGTCCGCATTCGCCGCCACAGTCACGGCGCCCCAGGCCGCGTTGTTCACGAAGATTCCCCTGTTTGAATCGTCGCCGACCAGGCCGCCCGCGAAAATTGCTTTGCCGGCTGCGGTGGAGGCGACATTGACGGCCACATTGCACACAACATTTCGAATTGTTCCGCTTTGATAGGTGTAGCCGGCCAGGCCGCCCACATAAGAGGTTTTCATCGGGGCGTTCATCGTTATGGATCCGTTGAGGGTCAGGTCGCTCACAGTATATCCGTAATACAGATAGCCGAACAGGCCGAGATAACTCCCGCTTCCCGACAGGGTCATATTGGAGATGGTGTGGCCGTTTCCGGCAAAGGTGCCTCTGAACCTGGCATTTGTCACATTCCTGTCGCCGATCGGCACCCAGTTCTTTCCGTTCAGATCGAGATCTGCCATCAGCGTGACGGTATAACCGTAGAAGTCGACTCCGTCGTTGACCTTTTTGGCAAACGCCGCCAGGTCGGCCTCGTTGTACAGATACCAGTTGCCTGCGCTGCGGGCATAGAGCTCGGCGTCATAGGCGCCCTCGTCCGCCCAGGTTACGGCTGTCACGGCTGAGAAGGTCAGATCGGCGTCGGGCATTGTAAAGGAAGCGCCGTTCGGAGCAAGAAAGTAGTTCCGGCCCGCTCCGTCCTTGGCCTTGACGGCGACAACGCGTCCGGTTTCGGGTTGCTGGACCGCAATCTTCAAGGACTGGCCGGTCAGGGCGGTTTTGCCCGGCAGCGCCAGCAGATCCTTGCTGGCCTCCTCCACCGCCAGGGTATGGCTTGCATTCGGCGTAAAGGCTGCCGTGACGGTCACATCGGCGTCCGGCATGACAAAGGAGAACCGGGTGCTGGAGTTGGCGACAGGCGAAACCGCCACTGCGCCGGCGTTGACCTTTACGGAGTCCTGTGTCAGGGCGTATCCGCTGGAGGCCGTCGCAGTGATCGTCACGGTCTGGCCGGCCAGCGCCGTTGCTTTCGGACTGGTTTTCAGAGATCCGCCCGTCAGAGTCTCAAGGGTGATGGTGTGGCTCGCCGCCTCCTTGAAGGTCGCGACGACGGTCACATCATAGTCCGGCATGGCAAATGCGTAAAGGCCGTTTGCGTCCTTCACAATCGCCGTGGATTTGCCGGCTTCTCCGCTTCCCGTCGCGTAGTAGCCGAGCGTATCCAGGACATACTTGCTGCTCGCGGCGGCGGGATAGACCGTAACCGTCTGCCCTTCCGCCACCGTGGCGCTCTGCTTCAGCGCAATGGAGCCGTTTTCCGCCTTGGCCAGCGTGACGGTATAGCCCTCTGCCGGCTGATAGACCGTGCCGGTCAGCTTGGCCGGCTCCCCGTCGCCGCCCGCGGTCCAGGAAACAAAACCGTACAGGGGATCCGCACCCGTCAGCAGATTGCCATTCAGAGCGTCAGCCGCCTGATCCGGAAGCACCCTGCAGTTCGACGAGCCGGCGCCGCCGCCGACCGCCGCAGAGATCCCCTCCGCGGCATAATAGCTGCTGCGGACCGTCGTGGAGGTCTCGGCATAGCCGACCACGCCGCCCACGGAGCTGTCCGCCGCGGCGCCGGACAGTACGCCCTTGTGGTAGACATTGAAGACATCCACCGTGCCGCTCCCGGCCTCAAGATAGCCCACAGCGCCGCCCAGATAGACGGTTCCGGTGCCGCTGGCATTGACGCTGCCCGTATTATAGCTGTTGGCCACCAGCCCATGGTCCTCCATCAGGCCCACCAGACCGCCCACATAGAGCTTGTCCGCTGTAGCCGAACCGAGCACAGTGCCGCTGTTATAGCTGTTGACCACGCTGGGCGCGGCCACCGGCAGATTGCTGCCGTTAGCCATCTGCCCTATGAGGCCGGCAACATACGCGGTATTTTGAGTTTCGCTCTCCTTGAGCGTGATGTCTCCGGTATTGGCGCAGCCATCCAGCCGGCCGCCGGTCCAGCCGGTGCCGCCAAAGTTATACATGTAGCCCACCAGGCCGCCCACTCTGGCGCGGCTCCCGTCCGTGCAGTCCACCGTAATGGTTCCGGTGTTGGTGCAGTTCTCCACCAGCGCGTATTGCGTGCCGGGCTGCGAGGTACTGTAGAGATATCCCGCCAGGCCGCCCACATAGACCAGGGAGTTGCCGCTGGTGAGGGTTAGGTCAATGTCCACATCTGTGGTGATATTCGTCAGTTTTGCCACAAACTCCTTGCCCTGCGCGCCGGTGTCGTAGCAGTTCTGCATATAGGAAAGCAGACCGCCGGCATAACTTATGTGGCCCGTCAGGCAGATGCTGCCTTTGACGGTCAGATCCTTGATCTCGCCGCCGTAGAGCATGCCGAACAGGGAGGCTCCATACCCATCCGTGAAAGCCCCGTCCGACTTGGCAGAGGCGTTGGCGCTGTCGGTGATGGTCATGCCGGAAACGGTCTTGCCGTTGCCGTCAAAGTAGAACGCGTGGGATGTGACAGAGTTGCCATACTGTACGCGGTTGCCGCACCATTCCTTGCCGGACAGATCGATGTCGTTGTCCAGGATGATCCAGCCGTCGGCGAACCAGCCGTCTGTCAGTTTTTTCGCATGGGTGTCCTCCATGATCTGGATCAGCGCGGCCAGCTCCGCAGCGGTGGTGATATGGATCTCCTTGCTGCCCGCTGGGAAACCGTTTTTATAGGTGTCGTAGAACACCTGGTCGTAGCAATCCGCCCAGTACTGCGCGGCAGTCGCAGAGATCTCGACGGCCTGCTCCGGCATGACGAAGCTGTATTCCGTGGCCTCCGTCACAGTGCCGCTGCTGATTACCTCGCCGTTCGCCTCCACCTTTTGCAGACGGTAGCCCTCCGGCGGCGCGGCGGTGAAGGTCACGGTCGTACCGGCGATAGCCTTTTCCGGCAGGCCAGTCAGCGTCGCGTTCCCGTCCGCCGCAGTGATGGCGTATTCCGCGGCAAAGGTCACATAAACGGTCAGGTTGGCTGCGGGCATCCCGAAGCGGTACTCGCCCATCTTGTTCGCATTCACCAGTGTGAGGGTGTCGCCCCCGTCGCCGCTGGTTTCCACCTTCAGAACACCATAGCCTGCGTTGGCTGTCGGCACGACCTGAACCTCCGCCTCCAGATCCACGGCATACAGGCTGCCCACAGTCGGGGCGCTCAGCTCTTCGCCGTCTACCAAAATCTTATAGGAGCCGTTCTCCGCCTCGGCCATGCTCAGGAAGTACCCGGCCGCCAGAGGCGCTACGGTCCGAGCCAGGCTCCTCTTAGGCTCCTCCGACGGAGTATCCTCTGATTCCTCCGGCTCTTCTGTCGCCGGTTCTTCTTCCGCCGGTTCAGGCCGGCTCTCCTCGTCCAGGTTGTTCAGGACAGTGGGCGTTTCGCCCTCCTGCGTTGCCGGCTGCGCCATGGCTGCCATGGGCAGCATGCCCAGCACCAGCAGAAGCGTCAGCAGCAGCGCGATGGCACGCTGCCCGGTGGTTCTTGGTTTACTCACTTTCGTTCCTCCTCAATTTTTCTCTTTTTATTGGATGGATAAAAACCGCCTCACGGAGCGCGGGTTTTCCGGATGCGCCACAGATTCATTTCACCGCTTCCTTTCTGAAATATACATGGATTGCTGCATATTTTAGTTAGCTTAAGCTAATCTTTTGACATAAGAAAAACGGACTTTCGAGGGGGCGTCCGCGGGTTTGCCCGGGTTCTCTGCGATTCTCTCTCGCCTGCCGGAACACAGGGTTTATCATGCTTTGCATAGCAAAGCATGAAGCCCGGCCGGGCTTCTGGTCCATTCATCTCTATTTTTGTTAGCCTATGCTAACTTTTCCGCAAAGAAAACCGCTCATCTCTGAGCTGTACAAATGATACCAGTTCCTGCAGAAATTGTCAAGCCTCTTTCCGCAATAAAACACGCCGGAAGGCCCCTTCCGGCGTGTTCTGGTCTCTCATAGCGCTTTGTCGTCGATGATGATGCGTCTGCTGTATAGCTATCCTGCGGCCGCCCGGCCCCTTCTCTTTAAATCTGCTTCCACTTGACGCCCTGCGGGGTGTCCATCAGCTCAATGCCCATGGCCTTTAGCTCGTCGCGGATGCGGTCGGCCTCGGCAAAGTTCTTCTCCTTCCGGGCCTGCTGGCGGGCGGCAATCATCGCCTCAACCTTCTCATCCAGGCTGTCCGCCTTCTTGCGGGCGTAGAGCAGGCCCATCACCTCGATCAGCTCCTGGAACATGGCCCGGCACGCCTCTGCCAAGGCCTTGGTCGGCCTGCCCTCCAGCGCGGTATTGACCGTCCGCACCAGGTCAAACAGCACGCCCATGGCGTCGGCTGTGTTGAGGTCGTCGTCCATGGCCGCCTGGAACCGCGCACGGAAGTCCGGCAGCGCCTGCGCCGCCTTCTGCTCCTGCTGTGTCATGGGGCCATCCTCTCCGTTTTCGCAGAGGAAATCCAAATTGTCCCGCGCAGTGTAGAGCCGGTCCAGCGCCGCCTGCGCCTGCTCCAGCGACTCGCGGGAGTAGTTGAGAGGACTGCGGTAGTGGGCCGAGAGCATAAAGAACCGAATGGTCTCATAGCCGTAGGCCTGCGCCGCCTCCCGAACGGTAAAGAAGTTGCCCAGGGATTTGGACATCTTCTGGTTGTCAATGTTCAAAAAGCCGTTGTGCAGCCAGTAGTGGACAAATTCACAGCCGTTTGCCGCCTCCGACTGGGCAATCTCGTTCTCATGGTGCGGAAACTCCAGATCCATTCCGCCGCAGTGCAGATCGATGGTCTTACCCAGATATCGGTTGGACATGGCCGAGCACTCAATGTGCCAGCCCGGGCGGCCCATCCCCCAGGGGGACTCCCAGGCCGGCTCTCCCGGCTTTGCCGCCTTCCAGAGAGCAAAATCCATGGGGTCCTCCTTGTGCTCTCCCACCGCAATGCGTGCGCCCGCCTGCAGATCCTCCAGCGGCTGATGGGAGAGCTTGCCATACTCTCTGAACTTCAGCGTGCGGTAGTAGACATCCCCGTTGGATTCATAGGCATAGCCCTTGTCAATGAGCGTCTGCACCAGATCAATGATCTGCTGCATGTTCTCCGTCGCCTTGGGGTGAATGGTCGCGTCGCGTACGCCCAGGCCATGCGCGTCGGTAAAGTACTCGGCGATATATTTTTCTGCCACTTCCTGAGAGGAAATTCCCTCTTCGTTTGCACGCCGGATGATCTTGTCGTCCACATCGGTGAAATTCTGTACAAAGGTCACCTTGTAGCCCCGGTACTCCAGATAGCGGCGCAGCAGATCAAACATGATCATTGGCCGGGCGTTGCCCACATGGATGAAGTTATAGACTGTGGGGCCGCAGGTGTACATCCGGACCTCGCCTGGATGAATGGGGACAAATTCCTCTTTTTGCCGTGTCATGGTGTTATAAAGTCTCATATTTTTCCTCCAATTTTGCTTCCAGCTCCGCAATTTTATTTTCCAGCAGTTCCATCCGGTCCATCACCGGGTCCGGGGTGTGTACATGATCCAGCTTCTCGCCGCCCTGCCGGACAATTCGTCCCGGCACGCCTACCACCGTACAGAACGGCGGTACCTCCCGCAGCACCACGGAATTGGCCGCAATGCGGGAATTGTCCCCCACCTTGAACGGTCCGAGCACCTTGGCGCCGCAGCCGACCATGATATTATTGCCCAAAGTCGGGTGGCGCTTGCCGGTGTCCTTTCCTGTGCCGCCCAGTGTCACGCCCTGATAGAGCAGGCAGTCGTCTCCCACCTCCGCAGTGGCGCCGATCACAATGCCGGTCCCATGGTCGATCACAAACCGGCGTCCGATTTTGGCGGCTGGGTGAATCTCCACACCGGTAAAAAACTTTGTCAGCTGCGAGATCAGCCGCGCCAAAAAGTGCAGGTGGCGCTGCCACAGCCAGTGGGCGATCCGATACCAGAAGGTCGCATGAAATCCATTGTAGAGCAGAATAATCTCCAGGGCATTTCTCGCCGCAGGATCGGTTCGCTTGTACGCTTCAATGGTCTCTCGAAGATACATTTTTGGCTCTCCTCCAAATAAAAATCCCGCCCCTTGCCATTCGACAAGAGGCGGGCAAAATGCTCGCGGTTCCACTCTCATTTCTCACTCCGGCCTTGACGCGGCCAACGGGGTCTCCCCTCGCTCCCGAACGCACTTCCCAAAAGGCCTTGGCTGTCTCCGCTTTCAGCCGGTGGCGGAAACTCTCTTTTGCCGGTCCCTGTTTGGTACTCTTTTCGATCAACGCGATATTCAGTTCATTGCCAGTATATTAGCAAAGAAAGCAAAAGGTGTCAACCCTTCTTCCAAAGGACAGACCAGTTTTTGATGAAATACTCCGCCCCCGAGTAGAGCGTCACCAGCGTAATCACGATGGAAACCACCCAATCCAGCGTCTGGCTTGTAAACAGAATCATGGCGCACAGCCCCACCATCGTGGACGCCGTCTTGACCTTGCCGGACCAGCCGGCGGCGATCACATTTCCATTTGCCGCCGCAATCATCCGCAGGCCGGAGACCGCAAATTCCCGCGTGAGCACCAGCATGACCACCCACGCCGGCATTCTGCCCCACTGGACAAAGATGAGCATGGCTGAAATCACCAGCAGCTTGTCCGCCAGCGGATCCAGGAATTTTCCGAAGTCGCTGACCTGATTGTAGTGCCGGGCGATATAGCCGTCGACAAAGTCCGTGGCGCTCGCCACAATAAACACAATCAGGGCCGCCACATTCTGGTGCAGCAGCAACAGCGCCATAAAGACCGGAATCAGCGCCACGCGCGCCAGCGTAATTTTGCTTGCAGTCGTCATTGTTCTTCCTCCACCACATGGCCGATCAGCTCGCCGTCCGCCGCCCGGTCCATCTTCACCCGGTAAAAGCCGCCCAATTGCGCTCCCTGCGGCGCGTCAAACAGCACCCGTCCGTCGATGTCCGGGGACTCAGCATAGGTTCTGCCAAAATAGAGCTCCAGCTCCGGATCATAGCCCTCGCAGACTGTCTCCAGCACCCGTCCAATCTGCCGCTCGCAGAATTCATCCATGACGCGCGACTGCAGCTCCATGAGCACCTCCGCCCGCCGCTGGGCCGTCTCCCCATCGGGATATTCCATCGCGGCCGCCGGCGTTCCCTCCTCCGGACAGAAGGCGAATGCGCCGACCCGCTCCAGCTTGTGGCGCCGCAGGAACTGACACAGCTCCTCAAACTCCGCCTCTCCCTCTCCGGGCAGGCCCGTAATCAGGCTTGTGCGGACCACAAGGTCCGGAATCCGCGCCCTGAGGCCCTCAAAGAGCGCCTCCAGCTCCGCCTTGGTGCCGCGCCGGTTCATGCGCTTTAAAATACCATCATTGCAGTGCTGAATGGGCAGATCCAGATAGTGCAGCACCTTGGGCTCCGTTGCGATGACCTCCACCAGCTCCTCTGTGATCTCGTCCGGATAGAGGTAGTGCAGCCGGATCCAGCGGAATCCCTCGATTTCACACAGCCTCCGCACCAGCTCCGGCAGGCGCTTTTCTCCGTACAGGTCCACGCCGTACCGACTGGTGTCCTGCGCCACGACGATCAGCTCCCGGACGCCGTCTGCGGCCAGGCGGCGCGCCTCCGTCAGAAGATCCTCCATCTTCCGGGAGCGGTAATGCCCCCGCAGGGACGGAATCACACAGTAGCTGCACCGGTTGTCGCAGCCCTCTGCAATCTTTAAGTAGGCAAAGTGCGGCGGCGTGGCAAGTACCCGATCCACCTCCGGGATGGCCGCGTCGATGTCCCCAAAGCGCTCGACCTGCTCGCCCTGCAGAACAGCCCGGACCGCATCTACAATGTCAAAATAGCTGCCGCATCCCAGCACCCCGTCTACCTCCGGCATCTCCTGCCGGATCTGTGCCTGGTACCGCTCCGACAGGCAGCCGGTCACCACGATTTTTCCGACCCGGCCCGCCTCCTTCTGCGCCGCCGTCTGCAGGATATTCGCAATGGCCTCGGCCTTCGCCGAGTCAATGAAGCCGCAGGTGTTGATGACCACCACATCGGCCCCATCTGTTTCGCCCGTCACACTGTACCCTGCCTGTTGGAGCAGATACATCATCTGCTCTGCATTGACCTGGTTTTTTGCACAGCCCAGCGAAATCATTCCCACTGTTGCCATTCGTCTGATTCCTCCGCCCCATCGTCTGCGATTCCCTCCCGGTACCGCTGCCACGCCGCCTGGATATCGCTCCAGCGGTGGCCGCGCCGGTAGAGGGCATCTGTCACTTTTTTCCGCATCTTCTCATCCGGCCAGCTCCCCCGCAGCTTCTGCTGCAAAAAGCGGTCGATGGCGCCGTCCGGTTCCGGCAGCGCGGCGAGCGCCTGTTCCCAGAGCGCCCGGGGAATCCCCTTCTGCTGCAGCTCCTGTCGGATCCGTGCGCGGCCATAGCCCTTGGCCGCCGCTTTCTGCACCAAAAAACGCGCCGTCTTTTCGTCGTCCAATGCGCCGAGCTCCCCCAGCCAGGCGGCCGCTTCTGCCGCTGCCGCAGGGGTCTGTCCCTTCTGTACCAGCCGGCGCTGCAGCTCCCGCTGCGACACATTGGCGGCCGCCACAATCCGCACGGCCCGCAGCCTCGTCTGGGCCAGCTCATTTTGCTCCACAATCCGTTCCATCATGGCTTCATCCACTTCCATGGAACGGAAAAGGCCCAGATCCGGCACCAGAGTGGCCACGATCCGCAGCTTCGTCCCGTCGTCAAACAGCAGATCCAGCTTGTCCGGATTGCGCGTCTGCCGGATGGCCTCAATCCGCATCGTCAAAGTCGTCTGCGTTCACATCGACGCCGGGGCCCGCCGGCGCAGCCGCTGTCTTGGCGGCCGCGCGGCCCTCCATCAGCTTGGTCCGGATCTGCGCCTCCATGGAGTCTGCCAGCTCCGGGTTGTCCCTCAGGTACTGCTTGGCGTTGTCGCGGCCCTGGCCGATCCGCTCCTCCCCGATGGAGAACCAGCTGCCCGATTTCTGAATCAGGCCCATCTCCACGCCCAGGTCCAGGATCTCGCCGGTCTTGGAGATTCCCTCTCCGTACATGATGTCGAAATACGCCTCTTTGAACGGAGGCGCCACCTTATTTTTGATCACCTTGGCGCGGGTCCGGTTTCCGATCAGCTCCGTGCCGTTTTTGATCGCCTCAACCCGGCGGATGTCCAGCCGGACAGAGGCGTAGAACTTCAGTGCGTTTCCGCCCGTGGTGGTCTCCGGATTTCCGTACATCACGCCGATCTTCATACGGATCTGGTTGATAAAAATGACCACACAGTTGGTCTTGGCGATGGAACCCGCCAGCTTCCGCAGGGCCTGGCTCATGAGGCGGGCCAGCAGTCCGACGTGGGAGTCGCCCATATCCCCTTCAATTTCCGCCCTGGGCGTCAGGGCGGCCACCGAATCGACGACCACCGCGTCCACTGCGCCGGAGCGGACCAGGGCGTCTGTGATCTCCAGCGCCTGCTCTCCGGTGTCCGGCTGGGAGACCAGCATGGCGTCGATGTCCACCCCGAGGGCCGCGGCATAGTCCGGATCGAGCGCATGCTCGGCGTCCACGAACGCCACCTCGCCGCCCATCTTCTGGGCAGAGGCCAGGATGTGCAGCGCCAGCGTGGTCTTGCCGGAGGACTCCGGGCCGTAGATCTCAATGATTCTGCCGCGGGGGACGCCGCCGATGCCCAGCGCCGCATCCAGCGCCAGCGAGCCTGTGGGAATCGCGTCCACCTGCATCTCCGGCTTGTCGCCCAGGCGCATCACCGCGCCCTTTCCATAGTTCTTCTCAATCTGTGAGAGCGCTGTCTCCAGCGCCTTTTTCTTGTCGCTGGCCGGTGCCGGCGCCTCATAGGTTCCCTTTTTCCGATCCGCCATTATTCCATATCCTCCCGTTGATCGCGGGCAAGCACCGCCCGCATAATTCCCCCGGCGTCCTCCGCCGTCTGAACAATCTCAAATTGGTTTGCCGTCAGGATCTCGCAGACGGCGTCCAGCTGTCCCATGCCAAACTCAAAGCAGAGATATCCGCCCGGCTTGAGCGCCGGCTGGAAATTCTGCACAATGGCTCTGTAGAAGTCCAATCCATCCTCGCCGCCGTCCAGTGCCATGGCCGGCTCAAACGCCCGCACGGACCGGGGCAGCGTCTGCATCTCGGCCCGGGTCACATAGGGCGGATTGGAGACGATCAGGTCGAACTGCCCCAAAAATGGGGCCGCGGGCTGAAGCGCGTCCACTGCCACACAGCTGACCCGGCCGCCCAGGCCCTGATCCTGCACATTTTTTCTCGCGATCTTCAGGGCCGCCTGGGACTTCTCCGCCAGCGTCACCCGCGCGTCCTTCACCCGGTGGGCGATCGCCAGTCCAATGCAGCCGCTGCCCGCGCACAGATCCATAATTCTGGGGTTCTGGTCCAAAAACAGCGCTCGCTTCATCGCAAGCTCCGTCACCGCCATGGTGTCATCCCGCGGAATGAGCACATCCGGTGTGACCGTCAGCGTCATACCGGCAAAATCCCACTCCCCCAGCAGATAGGCCAGCGGCTCTCCCGCCTGATAGCGGGCCACATCGGCGCTGAGCCTCTGATCGATCTCCTCGGACGCGTAGAGATCCCGGTCCCGCAGCATCTGCTCCGGCGTCTTGCCGGACGCCCGGCACAGAAGCTGCCGCGCCACCAGCGCCGCGCCGTCACCAGCGCTGTCCAAAAGCTGTTTTCTGGCATCCAGATAGAGATCTGAATACTTCTTTACCACTTGTCTGCACCCTCTCGCGCGGGAATCACCAGCTTGATGGACTCAATTCCCACCTCAATCATGGAGTCGTCCGGCTCGTTGGTTGTAAAGTTCTGCAGCCACATGCCGGGCGCTGTGATCATTCTGGTAAACCAGTTGTCATGCCGGCCCACAAACCGATTGATCTCATAGCTCACCGCCACCACCGGCAGCAGCAGCAGCAGGTGCAGCGCCATCCGCAGCAGCGTGTTGGGCGTCTGTATGACCGCGCCCAACAGGATGCTGATGAAGATCACCACAAACAAAAAGCTGGTGCCGCACCGCGGGTGCAGGCGTGTCATGGGCCGCACATTTTCGACCGTCAGCGGCAATCCCGCCTCATAGCACCGAATGGTCTTGTGCTCCGCGCCGTGATAGGAAAAAATCCGCCGCATGTCCTTCATTTTGGAGATTCCAATTAAATAGGCCAGGAAAATCCCGATTTTTACCAGGCCCTCCAGCAGATTCCGCAGCCAGATGATCTCCCGGACCCCCGGAATCAGGCCCACAAGGAAGGTCGGCAGCAGGAAAAACAGTCCCACGGAAAACGCCGCGCCCAGCAGCACTGCCACATAGACCGCCACCTGCTCCAGCTTTTCCGACGGAATGTGCTTTTCCAGCCATCGATCCAGCTTGCCCGGCTCTGTCTGCTCATCGTCCGGGAAATAGTTGGCCGAAAACATCAGCGCCTTGACGCCGCACACCATGGACGCGCCAAAGTTCACAACGCCGCGGATCAGCGGCCAACCAAAGATGGGATTGCGGTCCTTGTTGGTCTTGATGGGCTCCACCTTGGTCACCAGGCCGTCCTTGCTGCGCACCACGATGGCCTGCTTCTCCGGCCCTCTCATATAGATTCCCTCGATCAGCGCCTGCCCGCCGATCATGGTTTTGAACTTCTCCTGGCAGGGGGTATTGTTTTGTTTCATTTGGTCTTGCCTTTCTAATCCGTTGCAATTGGAAGCCGCACCGTTACAATCGTGCCGCCGCCCTCAGCATTTCCAACCGTCAGCGTGCCGCCGTGCATTGTGACAATCTCGTCGCAGACCGCCAGTCCAATGCCGCTGCCGCGGGCCTTTGAGCTTCCCTTGTAAAATTTCAATTTGACATGCGGCAGCTCCGCCTCCGGGATTCCCGGGCCAAAATCTCGAATCTGGATCACGACCTCGTCTGTCTCCATATGAATGGATGCCGTGATCTTTCCACCCTCACCTCCATGCTTTGCAGCGTTGTCCAAAATATTGAGAAATACCTGCCGCATTCTGGAGGGGTCACAGGGGATCTCCGGAATCTCCTCGTCGTTGTACAGATATTCCAGATCGATGCCCTCCTGCCGCAAGCGGCTTCCATACATAAACACCGTCTCTTCAAACTCCGCGCGCAGATCGCACAGCTCCACATTGAGTGTAAAGCGCCCGTCCTGCAGGCGGGTAAACTCCAGCAGTTCCTCGACCATACGGGTGAGCCGCCGGCTCTCTTCAGAATGGTCGCGATGCCGCGCCGGGCCTCCTGCTGGTCCATTGTCTCTGCCGAAATCAGCGTCTCGCCCCAGCCCGTGATGGCCGTCAGCGGCGTCCGCAGTTCATGGGAGACCGATGAGATAAACTCTGTCTGCGTCTTTTCATTCTGCCCGATTTTGATGGACATGTCGTTGATTGCGTCCGCCAGTTCACCGATTTCATCATCGTACTTTTTCTGGATCTGGACGCCATAGCTGCCGGAGGCGATCCGTTTGGCCATCGAGGTGATCTCCTGCACAGGCCCGACAATGGAGCGAATAAAGTACTTTCCGTTGAACAGCACCAGCAGCAGCAAAAGCAGTCCAATACCGGCCGAGATCACCACACAGAGGAACACCTGCCGGTCCATCTGGCGCAGGCCTGTCACATAGCGCAGCACGCCAATGACCTCTCCATTGGTGTAGATCATCGGGCTGGAGACCGCCATAATATGCTCCCCCGTCTGCGGATCCGTGCCGGTAAAGACCGCAATCTCCTTGGTCTCCACCGCTTTTTGGATGTCCGTCGTCTGCGGCGCGCGGCCGGCCCACTGTCCATAGGAGGAGGCAATAATCTGTCCGTTGGTCCTAACAAACTGCAGCTCCAGTGTGTTCTTCTCCTCAAAGGTCTGGGCATAGGTGATACAGGACTGATAGTAGTCGTTGTAGCTCTGGCTGATGTAGTTTCTGAAGAAGTCTGTAGTGG
>JAHZEE010000140.1 GCA_019421975.1 Clostridiales bacterium
GGGCCAGTATATCAAGAGCTGCGTCGTCGCCTCCACCATGGGCCCCGGCGTGAAGGTCTCCACTTCAAAATTCAACTAATTCAGTATTGACAAATCAATTTTGATTTGTTAATATATCCTTAATATGCGCTGCCAGAGACAGCAGGAGGCATTCGCCGTAATGGATTTTCCATCCTGCCGAGGTGAAGCACAAAATCATTTGCTGTTTTTGTGTCCTCGCGTCTGATGGCGCGAGGACACTTTTTATTTCGGAGGTGAATCTCTCATGCCTAACGCAAAGGTTCTGGAAAACAAGAAAGCGATTGTGGACTCCATTGCGGAGAAGATCCAGAATTCTACTGCAACTGTTTTTGTCGACTACAAGGGCATCACCGTCACGCAGGACAATGAACTGCGCGGCAAGTTCCGTGAGGCCGAGGTGGACTATGCGGTTGTCAAGAACACCTTGACCCGTTTTGCCGCCAACAAAGCCGGCTACAACCAGTTTGACGAAGTCCTGAACGGCACCACTTCCATGGCGACCACCCAGGGCGATCCGATTGCCCCGGCCAAGATCATCTGTGATTTTGCCAAGGCCAACAAGGATCTGCTGACCATCAAGGGCGGCATCGTCGAAGGCTCTGTTCTGTCCGCAGAGGAGCTGATGCAGTTTGGTAAGCTGCCTTCCAAGAATGCGCTCATCGCGCAGGTGCTCGGCACCTTCCTGGCACCGATTTCCAGTCTGGCCGTTGTCTTGAACCAGATCGTCGAGAAAAACGGCGGCGCCGGCGAAGCAGCAGAGGCTGCTCCCGCCGAACCGGCTCCCGAAGCCTAATTGATTCAACACTTTACAATTAACAGGAGGTAATTACAATGGCTAGCGAAAAGATTGCTGCTATGATCGAAGAAGTTAAGTCCATGACCGTTCTGGAACTGTCCGAACTGGTGCATGCTCTGGAAGAGGAGTTTGGTGTCTCTGCAGCCGCTGCTGCTGTCGCCGCTCCCGCCGCCGACACCGGCGCTGCTGCCGCTGAGGCAAAGACCGAGTTCAATGTCATCCTGACCGAGGTCGGCGCCAACAAGATCGCCGTCATCAAGGTTGTCCGCGAGGCAACTGGCCTGGGCCTGAAGGAGGCCAAAGAGCTGGTCGACAGCGCTCCGAAGGCTCTGAAGGAGAATGTCAGCCAGGAGGACGCCGACGCTCTGATCGCAAAGCTGAAGGAAGCCGGCGCAACTGCAAAGGCAGAGTAATTTCAGATTACACAAAACCCGCCTGAAGGCAACTGCCTTCAGGCGGGTTCTTTTATTCCTTCGGCGGCATCTCCGGTGTTTTTTTCGCTTTATTCCGGCGATTGTGACGGACAATCAGGATGATGGAAACCACAATTACAGCCGGCAGCGCCAAAATAACGACGGCTACAATCAGATATTTTGCGACAAAGCGTCCGCCCTCGGCCAGCGCCGAAAATGCCTGATCCAGCGTCTGCCGCACCTCTTCGCCAAAGCTGGCGGGCGTCTGCTCGGTCAGGGTCTTGACCTCCGAAATCCAGAGTGTCAGCGTGCTGTAATCCACCTGGTTCTGCCAGGTCCGCAGCGTTGTGGTCAGGCTCTCAATCTGATAGCGGACCTCGGTGAGCTGTGATTCCACTGCGATCATCTCTTCGACCGTCTCACAGGATGCCAGGATCTCCAGAAGCCGGGCCTGTTCCGTCTCATAGGCGGTCAGGCGCGACTGCACATCGTAGAACTGCGTGGTGATATTGTCGGCATAGAGGTTAAAATAGGTCACATTTCCCAATTTGGACAAATCGTCCCGCACGGTCGCAAAGGCGTCCGCCGGAACGCGGAGCGTGTAAGAGGCCGAGCGTCTCCCCCTCCCCTCATAGTTGGTCCCGTTGACCGAGGACGACTCCAGAAACGCGCCGTACTGCTCCATGAGAGCATCCACCGCTTGAAGTGTTTCATCGAAATTTGTCGTCTCAATCTCCGCATCTGCGGAATAAATGATCTTTTCGCTGGGATTTTCTGCTGAGATGGTCTCACTCTGTGCCAGACCTCCGCCTGTGTCCAAGGCGATCTCTGACTCCATACCGTTTTCACCGGGCGCGATCTCCTGGACACTGCTGTCGCTGGCTGTGTTCTGTGCCGCGCTGCTGTTTCCACTGGCGCCGCATCCGGCAAGCGCTCCCAGCAGCAGAAGCGCAATCAGGGCCATTGCAATGGTTCGCTTCATTGTAAATCCCTCCTTATACTGGAGTAGACGATCCCTGCGGAAAATTGTTCCACATAGGGCTAGAGATTTAAAAAAATGGAGTGCCTCGTCCAGCAGGGCACTCCACTTTTTCAGATATTAAAGGACCTTCAGCGCCTCCTGCAGCGCCGTGGTGTCCAGTGTTTCAATCTCTCCGTGATCTGCCGCCTCGGCCACCTTGGGGTCGATCGGCAGCTGGGCAAGCACGGGAACGCCATAGCTAGCCGCAGTCTCCGCCAGATGGCTCTTGCCAAAGACCTCAATTTTTCTGCCGCAGTCCGGGCAGAGCAGATAGCTGTAGTTCTCTACAAATCCAAGGACGGGAATGTCCATGGCCCCAAGCATCTTAACCGCCTTCTCCACAATCATGGAGACCAGATCCTGCGGCGAGGTGACCACAATCGCACCGTCAATGGGCAGAGACTGAAATACCGTCAGCGGCACATCGCCGGTTCCGGGAGGCATATCCACAAACAGATAGTCCACATCCCCCCAGGCCACATCCGTCCAGAACTGCTGCACCGCACCGCCCAAAATCGGGCCGCGCCACAGCACCGGATCCGTCTCATGCTCCAGCAGCAGATTGACCGACATGATCTTGATGCCGGCCTTACTCACCACCGGATACAGCGTCTCCTTTTCCACTGTGGGGTGCTCATGCACCTGAAACGCCCGCGGGATAGAGGGGCCGGTGATGTCGGCGTCCAGGATTCCCACCTGGTATCCCTTCCGCCGCATGGCGATGGCCAGCAGAGAGGTCACCGTGCTCTTGCCGACGCCCCCCTTGCCGCTGACCACGGCGATCACCTTTTTGACACGGGATCCGGCATTGGCCTGCGCCAGCAGGCTCTCCGCTGTACGGTCACTGCAGCTCTCTGCACAGGTGGAGCAGTTATGGGTACAGTCACTCATAAAAGTCATTCCTTCCTACCAAATAATCTTCACGCACAAAACCTTATCTATTTTACCGCCAAAATCGGCAATGTCAAGCCAGGACCGCCACAGCCGCCGCCTTTGCCAGGGCAAATACCTCCCGCAGGTAATAATTCATCTTGGAGATCCACTGCGTTGTCTCTGCGCCCATGGTCTCAACCTCGATTCCCAGCGTATCTGCTATGAACTTGGCCCGGGCCAGGTGGAACTCGCTGGTAATGAGCACCAGCCGCTGCTCCCGCTCCCCCATGGCCTGCAGCAGCGCGCGGGTATTGGCCAGGTTCTCCCGGGTGTTGCTTGCCCGGTCCTCCTGCACAATCCGGTCCGGGTTGACGCCCCGCAAGACCAGTTACTCAGACATGGCAGACGCCCCTGTCACATCCTCCCCCGGCCCCTGCCCGCCGGGCACCCCCACCTTTGCTTTCGGGCTCTCCTCTAAGAACAGCAGCGCAGCATCCAGCCTGGACTGCAAAATGGAGGAAATCTGTTCCCCCTTCACCTGCGCGCCCAGCACCACAGCCCAGTCTGCCCGCGGCACCTGGTGAAGCCCCGCCATTCCCACACCATAGATCGCCCCCATGATGCTCTGCAACAGTAGGATGCCCACCAAAGTCAAAACCATCAGGCTTTCTTTCCAGACCGGTCTTGCATTTTTTCGGTCCAGCAGCCAGGTCAGTGCGCACACCGCCGCCAGGCCCAGAAGGCACAGCCCTGTCATGGTATAGCTGAGCGGCAGCACCAGGCACGGAACAGCCAATATTGTCAAAATTCCAGCAACAATCAGCCGCTTCATCTCATCCTCCCAGCTCCGCCGAGGCCTGCTCCCACTGCGCGTACCACGCCTCCAGCTGCGCTTCCGCTGCGGCCTTCTCCTCCAAAAGCCGCGTGAGCTCCTGATAGTCGGTGGCAGCCGCCGCAATCTTTGGCTCAAAGGCGGCCACCAGCGCCTCCTGCTTTTCGATCTCCCGCTCCAGCTTTGTCACCGTCTTTTCCAGATCCCTGGTATTCTTCGGCCTCTCTTTCTTTGGCCGGGCCGGCGCAGGGGCCGGCCTGGGCGCTACCTCATGGGCCTTCACCGCGCGGTATTTCTGATAGCCAAAGGGGTAGTCGTGGATTTTCTGTCCCTCCAGCTCCCAGATGCGGGTTGCAAAGCGGTCGACAAAGTAGCGGTCATGGGAGACAAAGAGCAGGGCGCCCTCAAACTCCTCCACCGCCGCCTCCATCCACTCGCGCGAGGGAATGTCCAAATGGTTGGTCGGCTCGTCCAGAATCAGCAGATTGATCTTTTGCTCCATCAGCATACAGAGTTTCAGCCGCATCTGCTCCCCGCCGGAGAGCGT
>JAHZEE010000141.1:0-4238 GCA_019421975.1 Clostridiales bacterium
AGCTGCGCAAGATGGAAGAGGACGGCACCTTCGCCATGCTGCCCAAGAAGGAAGTTATCAAGCACCAGGGCGAGATCGCCAAGCTCGAGAAGTACCTGGGCGGCGTGAAGAACATGCGCAAGCTGCCGGGCGCCCTGTTTGTGGTGGACCCCCGCAAGGAGCGCAACGCCATCATGGAGGCGCGCAAGCTGCACATCCCCATTGTGGCAATCGTCGACACCAACTGCGATCCGGATGAGATCGACTATGTGATCCCCGGCAACGACGACGCCATCCGCGCCATCCGCCTGATCGCCGCCACCATGGCCAACGCCGTGCAGGAGGGCAAGCAGGGCGAGGATGTTGTGGAAGCACCGGCTGCAAAGGCAGAAGAGGCTGCCCCGGCACCGGCCGCAGAGTGAGTTCTGTAGAGCGATTGAGTGCCCGCCGCCGGCGGGCACTTTTGACAAAAGAAATAGGAGGAAACTACAATGGCATTTACCGCACAAGATGTCAAGAAACTGCGTGAGATGACGAATGTCGGCATGATGGACTGCAAAAAGGCCCTGACCGCATCCGACGGCGACATGGACAAGGCAGTCGAGTGGCTGCGTGAAAAGGGCCTGGCCGCTGCGGCAAAGAAGTCCGGCCGCATTGCAGCCGAGGGCGCTGTCAAGGCGATTGTGAAAGACGGCGTGGGCGCCATCGTCGAAGTGAACGCCGAGACCGACTTCGCTTCCAATTCCGATAAATTCCAGGAGTTCATCAGTGATGTGGCCGACGCGGTTGCAGAGAGCAACCCGGCCGATCTGGATGCGCTGCTGCACAGCAAGTATCCCGGCACCGACAAGACCATCGAGGAGATCCTGCCGGAGAAGATTCTGGTCATCGGCGAGAACATCAAGATCCGCCGCTTTGCCCGCTACGACACCGGCGTCACCGTCCCCTATATCCACATGGGCGGCCGCATTGGCGTTCTGGTCAACATGACGGTCGAGGGCATCGAGGCCGACAAGGTCACGGAGCTGGGCAAGGACATCTGCATGCAGATTGCCGCCATGAACCCCGAGTTCTGCGACAAGGCCGATGTGTCCGCTGAGAAGCTGGAGAAGGAGCGCGAGATCCAGCTGCACCTGGCGCTGGAGGAGAACTCCAAGGCCGCCAAGCCGAAGCCGGAGCAGATCATCCACAAGATGGTCGAGGGCCGCATCTCCAAATTCTACAAGGAGAACTGCCTGCTGCAGCAGGAGTTTGTCAAGGATGGCAGCCAGAGTGTTGAGCAGCATGTGGAAGCCGTTGCCAAGGAGCTGGGCGGCTCGATCAAGGTCAATTCCTTTGTTCGCTTTGAGAAGGGCGAGGGCATTGAGAAGAAGCAGGACGACTTTGCAGCAGAGGTTGCCGCAGCGGCGGGCCTGAAGTAAGCACAGCGCCTGATTGAAACGCATTTGAAGGCCATCCGGAATGATAAAATTTCCGGATGGCCTGTTTTTACCGTGAGGCAGCCAGATTTGAAAATAATTTCAAATCTTAAAAAAGGACTTTCCAAAAGCCCCTGATTTTTTCGGTTGAAAATTGGGGAATCATTGGGTATAATAACATTAAATCATGCAAGGAGGTATTGCAGATGAAGACAATTGAAAAGAGCACTGTCATCGGTGAGATCTTGCAGTTTGCACCGCAGGCTGCTCCGATGTTTTTGTCGATTGGCATGCATTGTCTTGGCTGTCCCGCTTCTTCGGGCGAGACGGTGGAAGAGGCATGCATGGTGCATGGCGTCGACGCCGATGCGTTCCTGGCCGAGCTCAACGAGTATTTGGCTGAGTGTGAAAAGACCCAGGAAGAGGCATAATTGAGGATAAAGGGGAGCCAATGCGGCTCCCCTTTCCCATTACGGAGGAACCTATGACAAGCTCAATTTCCGAACGCCTGGCCTGCTGCGCCGGCCTTGTGCGGCCGGGCGCGGCAGTCTGTGATGTCGGAACAGACCACGGATATCTGGCCATCTATCTGCTTCCGAAGCAGCTTGCGTCCAGGGTGATCGCGTCAGATCTCAGGCGCCAGCCGCTGGAAAAGGCGCGGCGGAATGCGGCGCGCGCAGGCGTGGAGCAGCAGATTGACTTTTATCTCTGCGACGGCCTGGCCGCTGTACCGCCCGCGCAGTTTGACACAGTCATCTGCGCGGGAATGGGCGGAGATACCATTGTACATATTCTGGCCCAGGCGCCCTGGCTGCAGGATGCGCGCTACACCCTGATTCTGCAGCCGCAGACCTCGGGCAACGATCTGCGCCGCTATCTGGGAAGCAGCGGTTTCCGGATTGAGAAAGAACAGCTGGTTCAGGACGGCGGCAAGCTCTATTTTGCCATGCGCGTCCATTTTGGAGGCGGCCGGCCCCTGAGTCCGGGGCAGCAGTATGTCTCGCCGCAGATCCTGGAGACGGAGGACCCGCTTCTTCCTGCCTATCTGGACCGGGTGATTGGCGGGCTGCGGCGGGCGGTGGAGGGGATTTCCCGGGCGAACGGCGCGGAGGACCGCCGGCGCCTGGCGTATTACGAGACTGCGCTGCAGGAGGTTCTGGAGATGAGGAGGACACGATGACGACAGTACGGGAGATTTTGGAATATCTGTTTACCCTGGCGCCGGAGGCCATGAAGGAGGACTGGGACCATGTGGGTCTGCAGTGCGGCCGGATGGAGGCCACGGTGCGCAGCGTGCTGGTGGCGCTGGATCCCTTCCAGGCGGTTTTGGAGGGGGCGGCAGCACAGGGGGCAGAGCTGATTGTAGCCCACCACCCGCTGCTGTTTTATCCGACCCACCAGGTGACAGATCAGGACGCTGTGGGCCGGGTGCTGCTGCAGGCCGCGCAGTGTGGCTGCGCGATCATCAGTATGCACACCAACCTGGACGCGGCGCCGGGCGGCGTCAACGACTGCCTGGCGCGGGTGTTGGGGCTGGAACGGGTACAGGTGCTCGCGCCTGCGGGAACCGACCGGGATGGCAGGCCCTATGGCCTTGGCCGCGTGGGAGAGGTGCCGCAGACAGACCTCAGAACCTTTGCCGCGCAGGTCAAGACGGCGCTGGGCTGCGGCGGCGTGCGGATGGCCGACGCCGGCAGGCCGGTGCGGCGGGTGGCGGTCGGCGGCGGCGCCTGCGGCTCTTTTTTGAAGGCGGTGCAGGCGGCGGGATGTGACACCTTTGTCACCGGGGACCTCAAGTACAACGACTTCTGGGACGGCGTGGATCTCGGCGTCAATCTGATCGATGCGGGCCACTTTCCCACGGAGGATCCGGTCTGCGCCTATCTGCAGCAGCAGCTTCGCGCACGCTTTCCGGCGCTCACGGTGGAGAAGTCCAGGCGGCACCGCGATGTGATTACATTTTTATAGGGAAATGGGGGATGGAAATGCTGCCGGTATTTGAACAGCTGGTGGTTTTGGTAATTATCATGGCCGCCGGCGTGGTTCTGGCCAAGCTGGAGATCCTGAACGAGCTGTTTTTGGAGGGCCTCAATAAGTTCCTGATCCGCTTCACACTGCCCTGTATGCTGATCAACTCCATGCTGCAGACCTATTCGGAGGAGCTGATGCACAACACGCTGATCCTGTTTGGGATCTCGGTTTTGTCCTTTGCCATTTTGATTTTTCTGGTGGAGCTCTGGGGAAAATGCTCGAAAATGCCCAAGCGCCGGGCCGGTATGTACCAGTACATGGTGGTCAACGGCAATACCGGCTTTCTGGGCTTCCCGGTGATGCAGGCGCTCTCAGGCGAGCTGGGGCTGTTTTACAGCAGTATGTTCTGTATCCCCAATACCTTCGTCACCTTTACCTATGGCCTCATCGCCATCGCGCGCGGCTCCGACGCGCACATCACCTGGAAAAAGCTCCTGTATAACCCGCCGCTCATCGCCTCGCTGCTGGGCCTGCTGCTGTTTGTGTGCCGGGTTGATCTGCCCTTTGTGATCGGCCGGCCCATCGAGTGGATTGGAGACATGACAATCCCCATCAGCCTTCTGATTGTGGGCGCCTGGCTGTCGAAGTGCAGACTCCGGGAGCTGTTTTATCCCGTGGGGATCTGGGTGATCTCCCTGATCCGGCTGGCGGTGCTGCCGGCTATTATGGCGCTGAGCCTGTATCTGCTCGGCGCGCGGGGCGTGATTTTGCTGGTGCCGACGGTGATGTTCGGCACGCCGGTGGCCCTTTTGGCGGAGACCTTTGCAATGGAGTATCACAACGATGTCTTTACGGTGGGCAAAACCGTGA
>JAHZEE010000141.1:4248-4498 GCA_019421975.1 Clostridiales bacterium
CTGCTGCTGACCATTTTGGTGCCCCTGGCGGGATAGACAGCTTGAGTTTTCGGCGTTTTTGTGTTACAATACCGAAGCATGTAATAAGAGGAGGCGTACTTATGTCCGGACATTCCAAGTGGCATAATATTCAGAAAACAAAGGGTGCGGCGGATGCAAAGCGCGCCCAGGCATTTACCAAGATTGCGCGTGAGATGATTGTAGCCGTCAAGGAGGGCGGAAGCGGAGACCCGGCCAACAATTCCCGCCT
>JAHZEE010000142.1 GCA_019421975.1 Clostridiales bacterium
GAGGCCGCCCGGGCAGGTTCGGGGCCTGATCAAGCCCCAGTTCGAGGGCGGCCGGGAGAAGGTCGGCAAGAAGGGGGGCGTGCGGGAGGCGCAGACCCACCGGGAGGTTCTGGAGCAATTTGTAAAAACCGCGCAGGAACACGGATTTGAGATCTGTGGATTGACCTTCTCTCCGGTCAAGGGGCCGGAGGGAAACATTGAGTTTTTGGGCCATCTCCGCGTGGGCAGCGCACGGCCTGTCCCGGTGGACATCCCACAGCTGGTGGAGCAGGCCCATACCACGCTGAAGGGGAGTGCGACATGAACCGGGTACTAGTTTCTCCCAATCCCTATCGGGACAAGAGCTTCCAGTATGCGCTGGAGGCGGAGCGCATCTTAAACGGCGTCGGCATCCAGAGCCGGATCTGCCTGCCGTTTGGCATTGACAAGAACATAGAGTATCCCAAAAATATCCAGTTTTTCAATCTGGAGAACTCCATGAAAACGGCCCAGCTTCTGATCTGCTTTGGCGGAGACGGCACCATCTTGCACGCGGCAAAGCTGGCGGCGGAGAATCAGGTCCCGATTCTGGGGGTCAATCTCGGAAAAGTGGGATTTATGGCGGAGCTGGAGGTTGGCGAGCTGCACCTGCTCGAGCGTCTGGCAGACGATGCCTACACGGAGGAGACGCGGATGATGATGGAGGTCTCCGTGGAGCGCGGCGGCAAGCCCATCTTCTCAGACACGGCGCTCAACGACGCTGTGATCACCAAGGGGGCCGTGGCGCGGGTCATCCAGATGAATGTCATGTGCGACGGCGTCGATGCCTGCGACATCTCAGGCGACGGCGTCATCATCGCCACGCCCACGGGCTCCACGGCCTACTCCATGGCGGCCGGCGGCCCGATTGTGGAGCCGACGGCCCGCAACATGATTATCACGCCCATCTGCGCCCACGCGCTGCAGGCCAAGTCCATCGTCCTCTCCAACGAGCGGACCGTTACGGTGCGGATCGGGAAGATCGGCCGCCGCAACGCCTATCTCTCCGTCGACGGCGGCAAGGCGCTGCGGCTGGAGGCGGGGGATCTGATCACAGTGCGCGGAAAGCGCCATGGCATCCAGCTGATCCGGCTGAAGAATACGAGCTTCTATGAGCGGATCAACCAGAAGTTCCGCATGAGGTGAAGAACGGATGAAGGCACAGAGACAATCTGCGATTTTAGAGATTATCGGAAGCAAGGATGTGGAGACGCAGGAGCAGCTTCTGGCAGAGCTGCAGCAGCGCGGCTTTGCCAGCACGCAGGCGACGATCTCCCGGGACATCAAGGAGCTTCGGATCGTAAAGGAGCTGAGCCACAGCGGCATTTACCGGTACTCCGCGCCGAACAGGGAGGCTGCAAACGCATTTTCCGCCAAGCTCAACACCATTTTTAAAGAGTGTGTCACGACCTACGACGCGGCGCAGAACCTGGTGGTCATCAAAACGCTGCCCGGCCTGGCCTCGGCGGCCTGCTCGACCATCGACAGCATGAAGATGCCCCAGGTGGTGGGGACGCTGGCCGGCGACGACACGGCGGTGCTGATCATGCGCGATGCGCCGGCGGCATCTGAATTCTGCGCACAGATCAAACGACTGTTTCGGGAGTGATTTGCCATGCTGACCACACTGCATATTGAGAATATTGCGGTCATCGAGCAGGCGGATATCGACTTTGACCGCGGCTTTCATGTGCTCACCGGCGAGACGGGCGCCGGCAAATCCATTGTGATCGACGCCATCAGCGCCATTCTGGGGGAGCGCACCTACCGCGAATCCATCCGGACCGGCGCTGCAAAGGCGGTGGTTCGGGCCGTCTTTTCCCAGGTGCCCCAGTGGAGGTGGTTTTCTGAGAACGGTGTGGAGAATGCGGACGGGGAGGTTTTGGTGCAGCGCGAGCTGTACGCGGACGGGAAAAATGTCTGCCGCGTCAACGGTGTGCCCGTGACCGTCTCCATTCTGCGCCAGCTGGGCGCGCAGCTCATCAGCATTCACGGCCAGCACGACTCCCAGCAGCTGTTCGATGAGAGCAGCCACCTGCATTTTTTGGATCTCTACGCAGGCGATGAGGCGGCGCTGGACGCGTATCATAGCGCCTATGAGGCCAGAATGCAGCTGCAGCGGGAGATTGACCGGCTGAGCATGGACGAGGGGGAGAAGCTGCGGCGCACGGAGATGCTCCAGCACCAGGTCGAGGAGATTGAGCGGGCCAAGCTGCGCCCCGGCGAGGATGACGAGCTGGAGGAGCGGCGAAAGCTGCTGCAGAACGCGGAGAAGCTCATGGACGGCCTCTGCGGCGCTGCGGCGGCGCTCGACGGCACGGACGAGACGCCGGGCGCAGCTGCGATGCTCTCGGACGCGGCCCGCTTTCTGGGCCGGCTCTCTGCATACGGCGAGAAGATGGGCGCGCTCTCAGAGCGGCTGCAGTCGCTGATGTATGAGGCGGCCGATCTCGGAGACGAGGTGCGCGCGCTCCAGTCCGACTTCACCTACTCCGCGGAGGAGCTGGAACGGGTGGAGTCCCGGCTGGACCTGCTCTACCGGCTGCGCAAAAAATACGGGGCAGACTGCGCGCAGATTCTGTCCTATCTGGAATCGGCCAGGCAGGAGCTGGACGGCATGGAATACGCCACAGACCGCATTGCGCAGCTGCAGGAGAAGCTGCGTCAGGCAACCAAGGCGGCTGAGGCGTGTGCGATCGCGCTTCGCACGGCGCGGCAGGCGGCGGCGGCGCGGCTGGAGACGCAGCTCTGCGAAGAGCTGCGGCAGCTTGACATGCCGGGGATTCAGTTTGTCTGCCAGTTTGAATCTGCCGAGCTGGGACCAACCGGAATGGATCAGGTCCGGTTTTTGATGTCCGCCAACGCCGGAGAGGCCCTCAAGCCCATGAGCAAGGTGGCCTCCGGCGGTGAGCTGGCGCGTATCATGCTGGCCATGAAGCAGGTTCTGGCGGAGCAGGACGAGATTGCCACGCTGATCTTCGACGAGGTGGACGCGGGCGTCTCCGGCCGGGCTGCGCAGAAGGTGGCGGAAAAGCTGCTCTCGGTCTCGAGGGGAAAGCAGGTGCTCTGCGTGACCCATCTGCCCCAGATTGCCGCCATGGCGGATGTCCATTACCAGATCAGTAAGGCGCAGAAGGACGGCCGCACCTATACGCACCTCACCCCGCTGGACCATGAGGGCAGGATTCAGGAGCTGGCCCGCCTGATCGGCGGGGCCAGGATCACCCAGACCACGCGCAAGAGCGCAGAGGAAATGCTGAGAGCCTAGCCGCCTGCAGACGGTTGACAAGTGCCGCCGCATTTGCTATAATGCGAACCAATACAGGACTGCGATGAGGAGAACAAGTAGTGTGGTATCTGGACTTGCAGAGAGTCCTTGGCCGGTGAAAAAGGACAGACAGGCCGCATGAAATACCTCTCCGAGCAGCTGCCCGAACGCCTTTTGGCCAGTAGGGACAGTCGGATGCGCCCGTTATCGCGCTGGGTTTTTCCCGCTGAGGCGGCCGCTGTGCCGTGAACAGAGGTGGTACCGCGATCTGAGTCCATCGCCCTCTGCTCCTTTGGAGCAGGGGGCTTAATCTTTTTAAGGAGCAACGATATGACACTGTATGAGGAACTGGTGGCCCGCGGCCTGATTGCCCAGGTGACCAACGAGGATGAAATCAAGGAACTGATCAACAACGGAAAGGCGACCTTCTATATCGGCTTTGATCCCACGGCTGATTCCCTGCATGTGGGCCATTTTATGGCGCTGTGCCTGATGAAGCGGCTTCAGATGGCGGGAAACAGGCCCATTGCGCTCATTGGCGGCGGCACCGGCATGGTGGGCGACCCCTCCGGGCGCACCGATATGCGCTCGATGATGACGGTGGAGACCATCCAGCACAACTGCGACTGCTTTAAAAAGCAGATGGAGCGCTTTATTGAGTTCGGTGAGGACAAGGCGCGCATGGTCAACAATGCCGACTGGCTGATGGATCTCAACTACATTGAGCTGCTGCGGGAGGTGGGCGCCTGCTTCTCCGTCAACAATATGCTGCGCGCCGAGTGCTACAAGCAGCGCATGGAGAAGGGCCTGAGCTTTCTGGAGTTCAACTACATGATTATGCAGTCCTACGACTTCTACTACCTGTTCCAGCACTACGGCTGCAACATGCAGTTCGGCGGCAATGACCAGTGGAGCAATATGCTGGGCGGCACAGAGCTCATCCGCCGGAAGCTGGGCAAGGACGCCCACGCCATGACCATCACGCTGCTGCTCAACTCCGAGGGCAAAAAGATGGGCAAGACGGCCGCCGGCGCCGTCTGGCTGGATCCCAACAAGACCAGCCCCTTTGACTTCTATCAGTACTGGCGCAATGTGGAGGACGCGGATGTGCTCAAGTGCATCCGGATGCTGACCTTCCTGCCGCTGGAGCAG
>JAHZEE010000143.1 GCA_019421975.1 Clostridiales bacterium
GTCAGGACGAAGGTCATACCCTGAAACCGGGCGTCCTGCAGCTGGCTCTGACTCTCAAAGTTGACGCCGGCTTGGCGCAGCCGCTCGATCAGGTGCTGCGACTGGGGGCTGTCAAACCAGCTGCGGATACTCTCGGCCGTGATCGCGCCGATATCCGGCACCTCCGTGAGCGCCTCAAGATCGGCCGCCATGAGCGCGTCCAGGGAGCCAAAATGGCGCGCCAGAATTTTTCCGGCCTTCTCCCCCACCTGCGTTCTGCTTGCTGCGCGCAATGGCGGATACAAGGTTCTGCGCAGAGGTCTGCCCCATCCGCTCCAGCCTGGAGACCGGCTCGACCTCCAGATCATACAGATCCGCCGGCGAGGACACCAGCTTCGCATCCAGAAGCAGCTGTACAATGGCCTCGCCCAGACCGTCGATATCCATGGCGTTGCGGGAGGCAAAATGGGTGATATTCCGCAGCAGCTGCGCAGGGCACTCCGCGCCGGTACAGCGGATGGCTGCGCCGTCCGGATCCCGGCGGACCGGCGCGCCGCAGACCGGGCAGACCGTTGGAAATACATAGGGATGGGTGTCGGGCGGCCGCCGCTCCAGCTGCACCTCCAGGATCTCCGGGATGATTTCGCCGGCCTTGCGGATCAGAACCGTATCCCCGATCCGAATATCCTTCTGCTGGATAAAATCCTGATTGTGCAGCGTGGCGTTGGTGACGGTGGTGCCGGCCAGACGGACCGGCGCCACCACTGCCTTGGGGGTCAGAACGCCGGTCCGGCCCACCTGTACCGTGATGTCCTCCACGACAGTGGGCTTTACCTCCGGCGGGTATTTATAGGCTGCGGCCCAGCGGGGAAACTTTGCGGTGCTGCCAAGCCTTGCCCGATCCTCCAGCCGGTTCAGCTTCATCACGGCGCCGTCGATGTCGTACGGAAAGGAGGCCCTGGTCTCATCGATCTGGCGGATCTGCTGCTCCACCTGCGAGATGGCGGTACACTGGACGAAGGGGATGACCCGGAAGTGCAGATCGGAGAGATATTCCAGCGACTGGGTGTGCGTCTCAAAGTCCCGCCCCTCGATCAGCTGCACATTAAAGACCACAAGGTCCAGCTTGCGCTGGGCGGCGATCTTTGGATCCAGCTGCCGCAGCGAGCCTGCCGCCGCATTGCGGGGATTGGCAAAGGGCGTCTGGCCCCGCGCCTCCCGCTCTGCGTTGAGCGCGTGAAAGACAGATTTCGGCATAAAGACCTCTCCGCGGACAATCAGCCGGTGCGGCGCATGCTGCAGCTGCAGCGGGATGGTGCGGATGGTCCGCAGGTTCTCCGTCACATCCTCCCCTGTCAAGCCGCTGCCGCGCGTGGCGCCGCGGACGAACGCGCCGTCCAGATATTCCAGCGCCACGGACAGACCGTCCACCTTGGGCTCGACGGAGTAGCAGATAGTCTCACAGCTCTCCCGCAGCTTTTCGTCGAAGGCCTCCAGCTCCTCAAAGGAGAACAGATCCTGCAGACTCTCCAGAGGAACCTCATGCTGCACAGGGGGAAACTTACTGACCGCCGCGCCGCCGACCCGCTGGGTGGGTGAGCTTGGCAAGGCGTACTGCGGATAGGCGGCCTCCAGGGTCTCCAGCTGTCGCAGCATGTGATCGTATTCAAAATCCTCAATTTCAGGCTGATCTAAGACATAGTAGAGATAGTTGTGGTGCTCCAGTGCCTGCGTGAGCCGCTGGATTTCCGCTTTTGGATCCATGGATGCCACCTCATTTGTGTTATTCGACATAGGTAAAATAGTCCTCGGCGGCAGAACCGGCATCGGTGGCGCCGTCAAAGTTCACATAGTGGTCGGGTACGGTCCCGACGATGATGGTCTCAGCGACAATGACCTCGGAGTCGATATCGATGTCCAAACTGCCCGTGGGGAGCATCACGGAGATTGTGGCCGTGACATCCAGCACAATCTGGTGCAGGGTCTGGTTGATCCCGGCGGCCGTGAACTGATTCCGAAATTCCGCCGAAGAGGTACTGCAGGAGATGATGCGGACGGGCAGCTTCGGGCCGCGCCCATAGAGCAGATCCGGAAAGAGCAGGCTGCCGATGGGGATGCCGATGTCCTCGATGGAAATGTCGTAGAGCTGGTCGTCCATCGTGGTCAAAATGCTGGTTTTGAGCCGGTTGATCTCCGCCATATTGGTCTTGAGCGCGGTGATGTTGCCGGCCGTGTCTTTTTCAAGATAGACAATGCGGTCATAGTCGATCTCCCCGGCCTCAATCTCCTCTGCAATTGCAAGGTTCAGCATACGGGACACAGCGTTGTCCACCCGCGCGATGGTCAGTGATTCGGTCAGTGGGCGCAGCTGGTAACAGGCAACGGCAATCACAAGTAAAAAAGCGAGAAGGGTCAGGAGAATCCAAAAGGATGGTTTTCGTCTGCGATGCTTCATGGCGCACCTCCGCTTCAAGTCTATGCGGAGGGACGGGCCATACTTTACAGTTTTGACATATGCTGGGATGCGGCATTTGCCATCAGCTTCTTGGTGCCGATCTCATCGAAGGCGATTTCCAGCAGTGCGTCGTTGCCCATCGGCAGGACGGAGAGCACCATGCCCTTTCCGAAGGCGCGGTGGCGCACCATGTCGCCCTTTGCCAGCGAGAGCTTGGCGGCGCTCTGCGCGGACGCGGCTCTGGGCATGGAGCGAGCGCCGGCAGATGGCTTTGCTGCGGGACGGCTGAAGCTGCCGGTGACAGCGCTCTGATGCTTAGAGGCGGCCTGCGGCGCAGGCTTCGGCGCGGGCTTCGTAAAGCCGGTGATACACTCGCCGGGCAATTCCGACAAAAACCGAGAGGGGCGGTTGAAGCTGGTGTGGCCGTAGAGCATCCGCTGCTTGGCGTAGGAGATGGAGAGGTTTTTCTTGGCGCGGGTGATCGCCACATAACAGAGCCGGCGCTCCTCTTCCAGCTCAGCCGGCTCCATGCTCCGGCTGCTGGGAAACAGGCCCTCCTCCCAGCCGACCAGAAAGACATGGGGACATTCCAGCCCCTTGGCGCTGTGAATGGTCATCATGACCACGGCGTCCGCGCTCTCGTCGTACTGCTCGATGTCGGTGTAAAGCGCGACCTCCTCCAGAAAGCCGCTGAGCGTCGGCGTGTCGGTGTGCTCCAGATAGGACATGATGCTGGACTTCAGCTCCTGCACATTTTCTGCGCGGGTTCTGGACTCCACATCCTCTTTGAGCAGCAGCATGTCCAGATAGCCCGTCCGGCGCAGCACCTCGTCGTAGAACTCCGGTAGCGCCATGGTATCGGCCAGCGCAGCGCAGCCTTCAATCATCTGGGTGAATGCCATGAGCCGCGGCGCTGCCTTTTCAAGACAGGGATAGGCGCCTGCGTGGGAGATCACCTGATAGAGCGGGAGCCCCGCCGCCACCGCCTGCCGCTGCGCCATTTCGATGGTCTTGGCGCCGATGCCGCGGGCGGGGTTGTTGATGATGCGCGTCAGGCGCAGATCGTCGCTTGGATTGTTGATGACGCACAGATAGGCCAGCATATCCTTGACCTCGGCCCGGTCAAAAAAGCGCATGCCGCCGATGATCCGGTACGGGATGCCGTTGCGTTTGAAGGCGTATTCCAGGGCGTTGGACTGGGCGTTGGTCCGGTAGAGGATGGCGACATCCTTAAAATTCTTTCCGGTCAGGCTGAAGATCCGGTTGGAGACAAACTCGGCCTCCTCCGACTCGCTGAGCGCCTCATAGACGGTGATCTGATCGCCCGTGTCGTTGTCGGTCCACAGCTGCTTCCCCTTGCGGCCCCGGTTGTTGGAGATGACCGCGTTGGCCGCGCGCAGAATGGACTTGGTGGAGCGGTAGTTCTGCTCCAGACGGATGACGCGGGCCTTTTTATATTGTTCCTCAAAGTTCAGAATATTTTCAATGGTGGCGCCGCGGAAGCGGTAAATACTCTGATCGTCGTCGCCCACCACGCAGATGTTCTGGCGTTTACCGGCCAAAAGCGAGGCCAGGAGATACTGCAGATGGTTGGTGTCCTGGTACTCGTCGATCAAAACATAGCGGAATTTCTCCTGATAGTACTCCAGCACATCGGGATTCTGCTGCAGCAGCTGCACCGTGAGCAGGATGATGTCGTCAAAGTCCACCGCGTCGGCCTCTTTCAGCTTGGCCTGATAGGCGGCGTAGATCCTGGCAATCTGCATGTAGCGGAAATCGTGGGCATTGGCAGGGTCGGCGGCAAACATCTCCGGCGTCTGCATGGCGTCCTTGGCGCGGCCGATGAGCGAGAGCACCAGACGGGGCGGATAGACCTTGTCGTCCAGGTTCTGCTCTTTCAGAATGTCCTTCACGACCCGGGTGGAGTCATCTGTGTCATAGATGGTAAAATGGCGGTCGTAGCCCAGCCGGTCGATGTC
>JAHZEE010000144.1:0-2879 GCA_019421975.1 Clostridiales bacterium
ACCAGATAGATTCTGCCTGCTCGGCCGGCCAGCTCCTGCGCCAGCTCCTCCAGGGCGATGGCCCGGTCCTCTGTCAGCCGGCGCAGCGTTCCGGCCCCATTGGAAAACAGCGCGTTGTAGACCTGCGCCCTTCTGGCGTCCATCACCGCGCAGACGGTGTCCTGCGGCGCGGCCGCCAGATGCGCCATCGCCTCCGGCGTGGAGACGCCGTAGCAGGGCAGCTCCGCCCCCCAGGCCAGGCCCTTCGCCGCCGCAACACCGATTCTGATTCCGGTAAAGCTGCCGGGACCGGCGGCGCAGGCCACCGCATCGAGGGACCGCACCGGCAGCTCACAGGTCGCAAGCAGCTCCTGGGCCATCTGGGTCAGGGTCCGGCTGTGGGTCAGCCCGCAGTTCAGATAGGACTCCGCCAGCAGCTGTCCATCCTGAAGCAGCGCCACCGAGGCCGCCTTGGCCGACGATTCAAATGCCAAGATCCGCAAATCGTTCCGCCCCCTCCCAGGTGATGATGCGCCGGTTCTCTGCCCCCGGCACTCTGGAAATTGCAATGTGCAGCGCCGTGCGCAGCAGCTCCGGCGCATGCTCGCTCCACTCCACAACGCAGACGCCCCCCTGCTCGAGATAGTCCTCCCAGCCG
The DNA here is from genome assembly GCA_019421975.1 of Clostridiales bacterium. GTDB lineage: Bacteria > Bacillota > Clostridia > Oscillospirales > Oscillospiraceae > CAKTFW01. The sequence goes on from JAHZEE010000144.1 coordinate 638, forward strand.
ATCTCGAACAGCTCGTCCTCCGAGCCAAGGCGGTACAGGTCAAAGTGGAACAGCGGCAGCGCGCCGCTTCGGTATTCATTGACGATGGTATAGGTGGGGCTCAGCACCGGCTCTTCAATGCCGAGGCCGGCCGCAATCCCCCGCGTGAGCGCCGTCTTGCCGGCCCCCAGATCCCCTGTATAGGCGATCACATCGCCCGGCCGCAGCCGCCCGGCCAGACGCCTTCCGAACGCCTCGGTCTGCGCTGCGGATTCTGTCGTAATCTGCAATGCTTCCACCTCAATTCTCGGTTTCTATTGTAGCACGAATTTTCCCGTTTTCCTAGCGCCATTTCCAGACGGCGGCGTATGAAAGCGATGAAATCTGGGAATGGAAACATCAGGTCTGGTGAAATTGCCAAAATTCCGGATCTGTGGTTTACTTGCGGCAAAAGCAATGCTAGAATAGAAATTACGACACAAAAGGAGGCGATTGACCTGCGAACGATTCTCTCCGCAGCCCGCACTTTTTTTAAAGAGGCGGATCTGCTGCTTCTGGCGCTGTGTCTGATCGCCTCTGTCTTCGGCGTCATCGTCATCTCCAGCGCCACCGCCTATCTCGGCTCCACCCGCTATGTGGTGGTGCAGTGCCTTGCCATTGTGATCGGCGTGGCGTTCTATATCCTCCTGTCGCTGATCGACATCGACATTGTCGCAGAGCGCCGGGAGCTTCTGATGATCTTCAATGTGCTCTTTATCAGCACCCTGTTCTTATTCGGCGTCGAGGGCAACACCGGCAACCGCAGCTGGCTCTCCTTCTCTTTTCTGCCGTTCAATATTCAGCCGGCGGAGATCTGTAAGCTGACCTTTATTCTGATTCTGGCCAAGACCCTGTCCGTCAACCGCGAGCGCATCTCCTCTCTGGCCAGCGTCGGACAGCTCGTCCTCTTCACCGGCATCACGGTCGGCCTGATCCTGGCCGCCTCGTCCGACGCCGGCGTGGCGCTGGTCTATGTGTTCTTGTTTGTGCTCATGGCCTTTATCGGCGGCGTGGGCATCGGCTGGTTTCTGCTGGGCATCGGCGCCATTGCGGCGGCAGCGCCCCTGGTGTGGGGCATGATGCGCGAGGATCAGCGCCAGCGAATTCTGATGATTTTCGACGCCTCCATCGATCCCAACGGCACCGGTGTGCGCTACCAGACCCATCTGAGCCAGGTCTATCTCTCCGCCGGCGGCCTGTCGGGGCAGGGCCTGCATCAGGGCGTCCAGACCCAGTCCGGCGTCATGCCGGCGCAGCATACCGACTTCATCTTCTCCGTCATCGGCAACGAGCTGGGCATGGTGGGCTGTATTTTCACACTTTTGATCCTCAGCATCATCCTGATCCGCTGCATCTATGTGGGCGTCAAATCCGGCAGCTACCTCAACCGGCTGATCTGCATCGGCATCGCGGGCATGCTGCTGTTCCAGATTTTGGTCAATGTCGGCATGTGCCTGGGGCTGTTTCCGGTCGTCGGCCTGACGCTCCCCTTCATCAGCTACGGCGGCAGCTCCATTGTCACCACCTTTGCCGCTGTGGGCATTGTCTCCGGCATCCGAATGCGGCCGGCGCCCGACAATGAGACGCGGTATATCCGGCCCCCAAAGTAGGTTTTTTCATCCGGCAGGCCGCGGAAAAAATTCCGCGGCCTGCCGTCTTTGTCCGAATATTTCTCCTGAACAGACAGATACTACCTCCACAGATCAAATTAGGAGGTAACTGAATTGTCCGCCAAATTTATTCGTTTTCGTCCAACGGCAATGCTTCTCATTGTCATGCTGTGCCTGTGGCTGACCATCTATTCCAGCGCGGCGCAGACACCGTACGGAACCAGCTATTGTTACGAGGAGACCGAATTTTCCGACGCCGCGCTCGACGGCATCGTCGTCACGGGCGTGCCGTCATCCACCGTCGCCACCGTCTGCTATGGGAGCCGCGTTCTGCGGGCCGGCGATATTCTCCCGGCCTCTGTGCTCTCCAAGCTGACCCTGGAGCCGGTCAGCACCAACGGCGCAGACGCGGTTCTGACCTATCTGCCGGTCGTGGACGGCAAGCTGCAGCAGCAGTCTGAAATCACCGTCACCATCGGCAAAAAGGACAACGAGCCGCCGCAGGCCAACGACTCCGAGCTGGAGACCTACAAAAACATCGCCAACAACGGCAAGCTGAGTGTCACCGACCCCGAGAACGGCAAGCTGACCTATACCATCATCACCGAACCCAA
>JAHZEE010000144.1:2889-4390 GCA_019421975.1 Clostridiales bacterium
GGGACGGCACCTCCGTCTACACGCCGAAGAAGAACAAGGTCGGCACCGACCGCTTCACCTTCGTGGCAACCGACGATGCCGGCAACATCTCCAACGAGGCCACCGTCACGGTGGAGATCCTCAAGCCCTCTAGCAAGACCACCTATGCCGATATGACGGGGGATCCCGACGCTTTCACCGCCATGTGGATGCGGGAGCAGGATCTCTTTACCGGCGAGACTGTCAGCGGTGTGTTGTGCTTCAATCCGGACACCCAGGTCACCCGCGGCGAGTTTCTCGTCATGCTGATGGACCTGCTGGAGCTGGAGCCGGAGGACGCCCAGCTCACCTCCGGGTTCGCCGATGAGTCGGACACCCCCGCCTGGCTGCAGCCGTATGTGGTCAGCGCCCTGTCCAACGGCATCATCTCCGGCATCTCCTCTGACGCCGGCATGGTGTTCCGTCCGGCCGCCTCTCTGACAAAGGCCGAGGCCGCCGTCATGGTGCAGAACATTCTGAATCTGCCCACCGATGCGGCCAGCAGCATCACCGACACCGCGACGCCCGCCTGGGCAGAGGACGCCGTCTCCGCGCTGGCCGAGGCCGGCATTCTTCCCGACGCGACCCAGACCATGGAGCCCGTCACCCGCCGCGAGGCCTCTCAGATTCTGTACGCAGTCTGGTCCAACAAGCCCGATGCCGACTACGGCCTGCTGGCCTGGGCGGCTCAATAAATTCCGTCGTTTCAAACAAGTAGCCAGAGGGAGCTTTCCGGTTGGAAGGCTCCCTCTGTGTCACCTCTCCGCCGCCTGCGGCGGCACCTCCCCTCCAGGGGAGGCTTTGGGTGGTGCAAAATAAAAAGGCTCCCCTTGAGGGGAGCTGGCCGCGAAGCGGACTGAGAGGTGTTGTAAATCTTTTTTAAAGCATATGCTGAATCATTTGTAAAACAAATTGTTGTTGTTCCGTATTTAGGCATGCCCAATTATCTAATAACTCACGCTGCTCAGGCGTTAAGGCAACTAAGTCATCGTTCTCAGCAAAAAGCTGGGACAAGGAAACATCTAAGGCGGCGCAAACCTTATCCAAAGTACTTAATGAGGGCTTTTTTCCCTTATTGTACCAGGACGAAATTGTAGATTGCGGCAGACCGGCACGCTCAGCGAGCTGATACTCTGTCCAATTGTGTTTTTCTCTCAATTCTGAGATTTTAGCTAATATATCTTTCATAATTTCACCAAAAACTTGTATTTGTCGTATATTATACACACTAAAGACTTGCAAAATAATAATCTATAGACTATAATTAATACACTAAAGAAAACTATGCTTTTATATTGTTTTTTAAAAAAATAAGGCACCTGGAATCAGGTGCCTTACAAAAAGTATTCTAGTTGTTATTGGGAGAAGCAAGAACAACACGGCAGCTATGGGGAGGGCCAACTCCCCATAGCCTGCGCAGGCGATGTGAGCGCCTACACAATGAGATTCGATCTCAAGCCTGAGGCCATTATACATGATTTGC
>JAHZEE010000145.1:0-477 GCA_019421975.1 Clostridiales bacterium
AATCCGCCTCGCTCAGGAAGGAGGGAACCTCCTGAGAGTCGGAGCCGGCGCCGTATCGGATCAGATTTGCAATCCGGTTGATGAGAACCGTTGTCTTGCCGCTGCCGGCGCCTGCCAGCAAGAGCAGCGGCCCCTCCGTGGTGAGCACGGCGGACCGCTGCATATCGTTTAAATTTGAGAAGTCGGCCGCAATCACTGCGCGTCGCGCCCGCAAAAATCTCTCTTGTAATTCCATACCTGTTCTCCCGAAAAATTGATACTCCTATTTTAGTATATTTTTCGGAAAAAAGATAGTAGAAAATGAAATCCTGGCGCCGCGTGCGGAAGACCTACTCCGCAAGCGCGTGCTCCCGCAGGGCTATCAGCGCCTTTTTTTCAATGCGGGAGACCTGGACCTGGGAGACCCCCAGAATTTTGGCGGCGCGGTCCTGGGTCAGACCGCGGAAATACCGCAGATCGATCACAGTCCGCTCCCGC
>JAHZEE010000145.1:487-4390 GCA_019421975.1 Clostridiales bacterium
CGGCAGCTGGGAGATGGCCTGGCGCAGCGCAATCCGCTCCAGCACCTGCTCTTCCTGGTTCCCCTCGGTCAGCACATCCTCCAGCGAAAAGCCGTCCTCGCCGGTCGTCTTTTGAATGGACTCTGCGGCCGCGGTGGCGTTTTCCGCCGTTGCGATCTCCTCCGGGGTCAGCTCCAGCATGTCGGACAGCTCCTGGAGCGTCGGCTCCCGGCCGAGGGCTGTGGAGAGCTGCTGCCGCGCCATTTTGATCTGTGCAGAGCGCTCTTTGAGGGTTCGGCTGACCTTGACCGAGCCGTCGTCCCGGAGAAAACGGCGGATTTCTCCTGCGATTTTTGGGACGGCATAGGTGGAAAACTGGGTTCCAAAGGCGGGATCAAAGCCCGCAATGGCCTTTAAAAAGCCGACGCATCCCAGCTGATAGAGATCGTCCGACTCCACACCGCGCCCAAAAAAACGGCGCGCCACAGACCAGATGAGCCCTGCGTTTTGCTCAACCAGCTGCTCGCTGGCGTCCCGGTCGCCTGCCTTGGCCTGGGCAAGCAGCAGCTCCATCTCTGCATTCACGCCCGCGCTCCCTTTCGGATGATTTTCCGCCGCATCTGAAGGGTGGTCCCCTTTCCGGGCTTGGAAGTGACCTTGAGATCGGTCATAAAGCTCTCCATGATGGTAAAGCCCATGCCGGAGCGATATCCGGAATGCCGCAGCCCTTGTCCTTGATGACCAGCTCCAGGACATTTTCCTTGAGAATTTTGGCGCGGATTGTGATGGTGCCGATCGTATCGGGATAGGCATGCACAATACAGTTTGTGACTGCCTCGGAGACTGCGGTTTTGATGTCGCCCAGCTCCTCCATGGTGGGATCGAGCTGCGCGGCAAAACAGGCGACAGCCTGTCTGGCAAAGGCCTCGTTGGCGGAGTAGCTCGGGAACTCCAGCCGCATGAAATTGTCAGTTCTCATATGTACACTTCCTCTATCCGATTTTTGCAATTTTTTCAATTCCAGCGGCGGTCAGCACCTTCATGGGCTGCTGCGCCACATTTTGGAGACATACCGTGCCGCCCAGCTCTGCCATACGCCGCCGGGTATTGAGGACCACGGCGATGCCGCTGGAATCCATGAAACTCACACCCTGGAAATCCAGGACGCAGCTGGCCGGAAGATACTGGTCAATCTTTTCCCCCAGCTGCTCGATGATCTGCCTTGCGCTGTGGTGGTCGATTTCGCCGGTCAGCGCAATGGTCAGCAGCTTGTCCTGCAGATAGCTTGTCAGCATGATGTCAGACCTCCGAAAACAAAAATGGACATATCCCGAACCCATCAGGATATGTCCATTATAAAAAGATGATTCCGCGTTTGCTGTCGAAGCGCTGTTAATCGCCGGAATTTGAGAAGAATTCTACAGCTTCGCCGGCCAAATAGACAGAGCCGCAGATCAAAAGCAGCGTGTTCTCGTGCAGATGGGGCCGCGCCAGGGCGAGCGCTGCACGCAGCGAGGGGGCCTGCTCGGTCTGCGCGCAGAAGGGACGGGCCGCCTGCGCAACCTGCTCCGGGGTGAGTGCGCGGGGCAGCTCCAGCGAGCAGGCGTAGAACCGGTCGGCGCGCTGCGCCATGGCCTCGATACAGCTGCGGTAGGCCTTGTCCTGCATCATGGTCATGATGACATGGAGGGAATATGCCGCGTAGAGCGAGTCCAGCGCCTGACAGAGCGCGGCGATCCCGTCCGGATTGTGTCCGGCGTCTGTGAGCACCAACGGGGCCCTGGACAGAACCTGCAGCCGGCCCGGCCAGACGGTCTTTGCAATGCCATCTGCGATGCGCTCAGGCGCAAGGCCCAAAGCGCGGCAGAGCTCAAAGGCGCAGGCGGCGTTGGCGAGCTGATGGGCGCCTGGAAGCGGAATGGCCAGCTGGGTCCCGCGGTAGCGCATCCGGGAGCCGTCACAGCGGCAGGTGAAGCAGTCCGGCGCCTGGGTGACGATCAGCGGCGCCCGCTTTTGCGCACAGACCTGCTGAAAGACGGCCAGCGCATCCGGATGCTGGGTATGGGGGGTCACGAGCGGCGCGCCCGGCTTGACAATCCCGGCCTTGTTCTGCGCGATCTCGGACACCGTCTCTCCGAGCAGCGCCGTGTGATCCAGCGACACCTGCGTGATACAGGTGCAGACCGGGTGGGCAATGAGGTTGGTCGCGTCATACCGGCCGCCCATCCCCGCCTCCAGCACCACATAGTCACAGCCCTGCTCTGCAAACCAGCAGAACGCCGCTGCGGTTACAAACTCAAACTCATTGACGCTGCCGGCGGCCTGCTCTGCCTCCAGCACGCGGCTGGCAATTCTGCAGAAGTCCTCCCGGCAGATACACTGCCGGTTCACCTGGAACCGCTCCAGGAAATCCACCAGATAGGGCGAGGTGAAAAGCCCGGTCCGAAAGCCGGCCTGCTGGAGCACTGCGGCGGTATAGGCAGCGGTGCTCCCCTTCCCGTTGGTTCCGGTGATGTGGATACATTGCAGGCGCTCCTGGGGATCTCCGAGCGCGGCCATGAGGCGGCGGATCCGCGCAAGTGTAGGAATGACAGACGCCTTGGGCCGCGCATGGAGCTGGCTTAAAAGCTGGGCATATTCCATCACGACTGCAGCCGTGCGGCGCTTTCGTCCAGCTGCGCAAGCAGGCGGCGGAGCTTGTCCGCCTTCTCCTGCTCCCCTGCCACGACGGCCTCCGGCGCATTGGCCAAAAAGCCGGGATTTTTGAGCTTTCCTTCGATCCCGGCCAGGCTCTTCTCCGCCTTGGCCCGCTCCCGTCCGATGCGTGCAAGCTCCTGCTGAATGTCGACCAGCTGCTCCATCGGCATAAAGAGCTTGGCCTCCCCTGTGATGGCGGAAACCATTTTATCGTGTCCCTCCGGCAGGTCTGTCGAAACCACCAGGTTGTCAGTAAAGGCGAGGCGCATCAGATATTTTTCACCGCTGCGGAAGGGCTCCGGCCGGTCCGTCACGATATAGAGCGCCGACTTCTTGGAGGGCGGCACATTCATCTCCGCCCGGCGGTTGCGCACGGCGCGGATGGCGGAGATGACCATCTCCATCTCCTGCTCCTCGTCCGGGAAGTGGAACCGTGCGTCTGTGGTGGGCCAGGCGGAGACCATGATGGACTCGCCCTCGTGCGGGATCGCCTGCCAGATGGCCTCGGTGAGGAACGGCATAAACGGATGCAGCAGCTTGAGGATCTGGTCGAGCGCATAGACCAAAACCTGCTGGGCCACCAGCTTACTCTCCGCGGTCCCGTCGTACAGGCGGGCCTTGGTGAGCTCGATATACCAGTCACAGTAGGTGTCCCAGATGAAGTCATAGATCTTCTGCACCGCGATGCCGAGCTCGTACTTGTCGAGATTCTCCGTGACCTCCCCGATGAGTACATTGAGCTTGCCCAGCAGCCACTTGTCCTCTGTCTCCAGCCGGGACAGCGCCGGCAGCTCGTTTTTGTCGATGGAAAGGTTCATCAGAAGATAGCGGCTGGCGTTCCAGATCTTGTTGGCGAAGTTCCGCATGGCCGCGCTCGGTGTAAAACCGCATGTCGTTGCCGGGGCTGTTGCCGGTCACCATGTTCATGCGCAGCGCGTCGGAGCCATATTTGTCGATCATCTCCAGCGGGTCGATGCCGTTGCCCAGGGACTTGGACATCTTGCGGCCCTTGTCATCGCGCACAAGGCCGTGGATCAGAACCGTGTGGAACGGCGTCTGCCCGGTGTGCTCGCAGCCAGAGAAGATCATTCTGGCGACCCAGAAGAAGATGATATCGTAGCCCGTGACCAGCACATCCGTGGGATAGAAATACGCCAGATCCTCTGTCTGATCGGGCCAGCCCAGCGTCTCAAAGGGCCACAGCGCCGAGGAGAACCAGGTGTCCAG
>JAHZEE010000146.1 GCA_019421975.1 Clostridiales bacterium
ACGCCTCTCCCAGATAGATGAGGTTGGTTTTGTCCGTCTCCCCCGGCGTCTGATCATAATAGAGCACAGCTTGACAGCGATCTGGCTGGGCAATCACATCCAGATAGGAGCAGGCCACCTCCCGCGCGCCCCGGTCCCGATAGATGTAGAAGTACAGGCGCGGCGGCAGTTCATTTCTGGTTGGCAGCAAGTGTCCTGCTGGCTGCTCTGTCGGGATCTCGATCAGACAGCTCAGCGGAATCTGCAGTGCCCTGGCAACTTCGTGAATTGTATCTACATCCAGTGTGATTGCGCCGCACTCATACTTCGACACTGTGGCCTTACTGCGGTTGATACAGGCCGCCAAATCCTCCAGTGTCATCTTCCGCTGCTTCCGATACAGTTTGATCCGCTTCCCAATTTTTTCTGACAGTTGATGCTGCTTCATTGAAATCCCTCCCAACAATTGAATTGGAATTAGCATAGCATAAATCTGAGTAAAACAAAAGAAAGTTTCTTTAAAATATATTTTTTGCAAAAATCTGATCTTTTTAAAATTAGATCGTTTATTTTCTCTGTTATTTCTCATTTTGCGCCATTTCTAAACAAATATATTTCTTATTCTGAAATTCTTTCGTATTTGCTTCTGATTGTCTTTTCTGATACTTTAAATGAGTAAAAATAGAAACGAGGGCGCTGAAAAGCGCCCTTACTTTGTATCAGGAGGGAGGAAGCTCCACATGGAGTGGATAGAAACTGGAATTCTGGAGCTGCAGCGGCAGATGGAGGCGGGTCAACTGAGCGCCAAGGCGCTGGTTCTGGCCTATCTCAAGCGCATCCGGACCTACGACAGCCAGATCAACGCTGTGGCAGAGCTCAACCCGGATGCCATTGCCATCGCCGAGGCGCTGGACCGGGAGCGGGCGCTGCGCGGGCCGCGGGGCCCGATGCACGGGATTCCCGTCCTGCTCAAAGACAACATCAGTACCGCGGACAAGATGCACACAACGGCGGGCTCTGTGGCGCTGGCAGACAACTTTGCCCGGCAGGACGCGCCGGTGGTACAGGCATTGCGCCGGGCCGGCGCAGTCATTCTCGGCAAGACCAATCTCTCGGAATTTGCCCGCTATATCGCCATGGAGTTCCCCGACGGATATTCCTCCCGCGGCGGTCAGGTAAAAAACCCCTACGGGGAATCGCTGCCTGTCTCCGGCTCCAGCTCCGGCTCAGCGGCGGCGGTGAGCAGCGGCTTCTGTGCGGTGGCTGTCGGCACCGAGACAGCGGGCTCAATCTCCTGCCCTGCCATGCACAACGGCATTTGCGGCCTCAAGCCCACCGTCGGGCTCGCAAGCCGGTCCGGGATCATCCCCATCTGCAGCCAGGATACGGCAGGCCCCATGGGCCGGACCGTCACAGACTGCGCCATTCTGCTGGGCGCCATGGTAACCGGTGAGGACGCAGATGACGCGGCCACCGGCTGCACGGCGCATCTGGTTCACCGGGACTACACACAATTTTTGAAGCCGGACGGCCTGCGCGGCCTGCGCATCGGGGTCAACCGCGTCCGGTGCGAAGCGGAGCTCTTTCCGGGCGACTGCGAGGCCATCTTTGAGCGGGAGCTGGAGCGGATGCGTCAGGCCGGCGCGGAGCTGGTGGACTGCAATATCCCCTACACCGGCCTTGAGCACGGAATTTTGAGCCAGGCTACGCTTTTATATGAATTCCAGGCCGCGATGGACGCCTATCTGGCCCGCTATGCCACCGGCCAGTGCAGGCGGCTGGCGGACATCATCGCATACAACCGCGCCCATGCAGACACCGCGCTGCGCTATGGGCAGGACCTGCTGGTCGCAGCCCAGAGCCAGACCAGCGGCCGGCTTCTGGAGGCCGAATACTGGGACATGAAGCTTGAGGCCATCGAGCGGGGCCAGGCAGGCGGCATCGACCGTGCACTTGCAGCGCAGCGGCTGGATGTGATCGTCTGCGCCTGCTACTCCAACCTGCCGCCCATCACGGGCTATCCCGTGATAGTGGTGCCCATGGGGGTGTCGGAAACCGGCCTGCCGGTGGGGCTGTCGTTTTATGCGGGCGCGTTTCAGGAGCCAAAGATCCTGCAGGCGGCCTACGGCTATGAGCAGCTGACCCATCACCGTACGCCCCCGGATCTGGATCAAACCTACAGAAGAGGAGGGAACTGAGCCGCTTTTAGATGACACACTTTGAGAAATGGGAGGTAAATGATCTATGAACGAACAAACAGAGAAAAAGACCCTATTTGAGGATGATGCGTTTAAACCAGTGCCGGAGAGCGAGCGCCACGGCTGGTGGAAAACCTCGTTCATCTGGGCCGGCAGCTCCATCTGCGTCCCCACCATCATGGTCGGCGCGCTGATGATCAACGGTCTGTCCTTTCTGGAGATGATCCTGGCTGTCGTCATCGGCACCGGCATTCTCTCCCTGGTCTTCTGCCTGCAGGGCACCCAGGGCACGGACACGGGACTGCCCACCGTCATGCTGGCGCGTTCGGCCTTTGGCAGAGAGGGAGCCGGCATCCTCATCTCCTTTATTCTGGCAAGCACGCTGATCTGCTGGACCGGCAGCGACTGCCAGATTGCGGGAGAATCCTTTATTCAAATACTAAATCTCAACGGGATCCATTGGAACCGGGACATTGTCATCGTCGTCCTGGGACTCATCATGCTGACCGTCTCCATCTTCGGTGAGAAGCTGCTCTCCAAGCTGAATATCATCGCTGTGCCGGCGCTGATCATCCTCTGCATCTATGGCATTGTCACCTGTCTTCAGACGGTCTCGCTGATCGACCTCATCAAGGCCTCTCCGGTAGAGCCGATCCGGCTGGTGGAGGGCATCTCCATGGTCGTCGGCATGCAGGCCGTCGGCAGCACCATCTCCCCGGACTACCACCGCTTCTGCCGGGACCGGAAGGGCTCCTGTCTGGCCGCGGTGGTGGGCATCATGCCCTACTGCCTGTTCCTGTTCATCGCCGGCGCGATCATGGGCGCCGCCACGGGTGAGACGGATATCAGCATCCTGGTGGCCAAGCTGGGCCTGCCCTTCATCGGCCTTGCCATTCTGGTGCTCGCGACCTGGACCACCATGGCCTGTGACGCCTACACAGGCGGTCTTGCCATCACAAGCCTGCTGCACCTGTCCGGCACCAAGCGTGCCGCCGCCACCGGCATTGCCGGTGTGGCCGGCATCCTTTTGGCGGTGTTCGGCATCATGGACTACTTCACAAGCTTTCTGGATCTGATGGCCAGCTGCATCCCGCCGGTGGCCGGTGTGATGATCTCCGACTACTGGCTGCTGGGGCGCGGCCGGCCGGAAAACTGGAAAGAGCGCCGGGGCATCCACTGGGCCGGCATCATCAGCCTGGTGCTGGGCGTGCTGGCGGCCCTCTTCCTGCCGTTCGGCCTGTCCACCATCAACGGTGTGGTGACCTCCGGCCTGATCTATTTTATCATCATGAAGCTGTCCGGTTCGGCCGCCAGAGCGGCGTGAGGAGGTACCAATGAGCCGAATTCTACACAAGCAGGATTTTATCGAGATGTGCCATGGCGCCGTGCTGCGCAGTGACGGCGGCGACTATCCGCTCCAGTGTGCCCTGGACGAGATCGAGCGCATCGACCGCGAGCACCCCATTGCCATCGAGCTGGTGGACATCGACGAGATGGACGAGAACCTCTACGCCGTCACCGTGGGCAAGCTGGGGCCGGTTTCCACGGACGCGGCCGTGTGTCACGACGCCCGCGACGGCATCATCGCGCTGCGCAAAATGGAGCAGATGATGGCCGCCCAGGGCAAGTCCATCGGGTATCTCTACACCCTGGAGCACGACTGCATTCAGCTGCCCTATTTTCTCAAGGTGGCCACCCAGGCCGGACTGAAGCTGCTCAATGCCGACTCCTGCGGCCGTTCTGTGCCGACGCTGGGCAATATTTTGACCTGTGTGTATCATCACCCCATCAGCCCGCTGGTCTATGCCTCTATCTACGGGGAGAGCGTCGTCATCGAGACGCCGGATCCCTGTGATACCCAGACCATGGAGCGCATTGGCCGCAGCATTGTGGTGGCCTACAACAACATTCTGATTGCCTACTGTCTGCCGCCGCTCAGCAAGGCCGCGTGCCGGCAGTGCCTGGTGGCGGGCTCTGCTGAGAGCCTGCAGCAGACAGGCCGTGCGCTGCTCCAGGCCAAGGCGGCCGGAACCGATCCCGTGGAGGCGGTCTTAAAGGTGCTGAACGGCAAGCTCTTCTTCCGCGGCACGGTTCTCAAAAAGGAGTGGGTGTGCCGGGACGGGTTTGACTTTGGCAAAACCATCCTCCAGGCAGAGGACGGCCACACCTATACCCTGCTG
>JAHZEE010000147.1 GCA_019421975.1 Clostridiales bacterium
CTTCGGCGGGCGTTACCCGTTATCCTTGCCCTGTGGAGCCCGGACTTTCCTCACCGCGTGCCTTTCGGCAGCGCAGCGCGGCTGTCCGGCCCGGTCGCCGTTTTATTGTACCTGACACGATATGGAAAGTCAAACCGTTTTCGTATAGCTTTGCCAGGATGCGCCATACTACCGGTGAGGTGATTTTTATGGAACTACAGACACTCAATGCCCAGACCTTTGACGCCGCCGTCTCAGCCGGGCCCGCCGTCATGGTGGACTTTTTTGCCCCCTGGTGCGCCCCCTGTCAGACCATGGCCCCTGTCGTGCAGAAGGCCGCGGAGCAGCTGCACGGCGCCTGCCCCGTCTACAAGGTCAACATTGACGAGGCGCCGGAGCTGGCCGAACAGCACAATGTCGCATCCATTCCCACCATCATTGTATTCCGTGATGGGCGGGAAATCCACCGCGTCACAGGCATTCATTCCGCCGCAGATCTGACCGCACTGCTCCCCTGAATTTTCCCCCAATGGCCGCGCAAACATGCGCGGCCATTTCGCTTTTTGGAGACCTCAGACTGCCCTGCTGTTTTTTTCCAAAACTGAATCATATTTGAGCCGTCATTTTATCTATTCCGCTTTGGATTATGTCAATGTTTTTTGTTGTTTATATACAAAAATCAAAGAAAAACTGCGGTTTTCCTTTACTCTTGGCACGGACCTTGGTATTTTATTTATAGTATCTGATTCGAAACCGGATCGGCTGAGTTTGTCGCGGCCAAACGGCGGAACAATCGGCAAATATGATACAGAAAGGAAATACTTGTATGCGTGAAGTAGTATTTGTAGACGGCGCGCGCTCTATTTTCGGAAGACAGGGTGGCGGTCTCAAAGACCTTTGCTCCACTGACATCGCTTCCATGGTCATCAAGGGACTGCTTGATCGGACCAAGGTGCTGGAGAAGGCAAAGGTCGACGGTGTCGTTTGCGGCAGCGCACAGGGTGATATTAAAGCGTTCAACCCCTCCCGTTATGCCGCGCTCGGCGCAGGCCTCCCCATTGAGACGGAGTGCCATTACATCGAGATGCAGTGTGGCTCGGCCATCACCTCCATCAACCATGCTGCAGCTCAGATTGCACTGGGCTTTGCAGACATCATGGTTGCCGGTGGCATGGAGTCCCACTCCACCTCCGCGATTTATTTCAGCACCACGGTTACCCCCTATAAGCAGATCGGCCCGACCCCGCTGACCATGCACCTGGCCCCGACCCCGGAGCAGGACATTTCGATGCTCCAGGTCTCCGACGGGATGGCCGAGAAGTGGGGCGCCAGCCGTGAGGCCTGCGATGAGTACGCCCTGCGCTCTCAGGAGCGTCTGGCCGCTGCCTATGCCTCCGGCCTGATCGGCGACGAGATTATCCCCTATGTCAAGCCGGCCACTAAGAAGACCCCGGAGCAGGTGTTTGACAAGGACGAGTTCCCCCGTCCCGAGACCACCATGGCCGGTCTGTCCAAGCTGAAGCCCGTCCTCGAGGGCGGCGTCACCACCGCCGGCAACGCATCCGGCAAGAACGACGGCGCCGCCTTTGTTCTGATGATGACCGCTGAGAAGGCCAAGGAGCTGGGCTACGAGCCGTACGCCCGCTGGGTCATCGGCGCAGATGTCGGCGTTGAGCCGCGTTACATGGGCATTGGCCCGGCATTCTCCAGCCTGAAGGCGCTGAAGATGGCCGGCCTCACCATGGACGATTTGGGCGTTTTCGAGTGCAATGAGGCCTTTGCCGCGCAGAACCTGGGCGTCATCTATGAGCTTGAGAACCAGATCGGCAAGAAGATTGATCAGCGTATTTGGAACCCGAACGGCGGTGCCATCTCCATCGGCCACCCCAACGGCGCTTCCGGTGCCCGGATCGGAATCTTCGCAATGAAGGAGCTGGAGAGAAACGGCGGCAAGTACGGCCTGTTCTCCGCTTGCTGCGGCGGTGGCCACGGTACCACCACCATCATTGAGAATCTGAGACGCTAAGCGCGGGGAGGTTAATGAAGATGAGCGAACGCGAAGTAGTTATTGTTGACTATGCAAGATCCGCCTTTGGCAAGCTGGGCGGTGGCCTGCGCGATTTTGCCGCCTGCGAAATTGGCGGCGAGATCATCAAGGGCCTGGTCAAAAAGACCGGAATCATGGAGCGCGCTTTTGTCGACAGCGTCATTGCCGGCTGTGCACACGGCGACTCCAAGACCCAGGCAATTGCCCGCTATGCCTGCCTGTACGCCGGGCTGCCCTATGAGACCTCTGCCACCTTTGTGGAGATGCAGTGCGGCTCTTCCATCATGGCGCTGAACCAGGCTGCCTGGAAGATCAAGATGGGCATGTCCGATATTGCCATCTGCGGCGGTATGGAGTGCCATTCCCAGCATCCGGCCTTTATGTCCACCATCACCCCTCCGTACAAGGAGATGGCTCCGATCTGCTACGAGAAGGGCCTGACCCCGATCGCAGAGCGCGACATTTCGATGATCAGCGTCAGCGATAAGATTGCAAAGCAGTGGGGCATCAGCCGCGAGCAGTGCGACGAGTTTGCAGCCCGCAGCCAGGCCCGTCTGCAGGAGGGCTACAAGAACGGCACCATCGGCCCGGAAATTCTGCCGATCACCATTCCGGCTACCAAGAAGACCCCGGAGAAGGTCATCAACACCGACGAGTTCCCGCGTGCTGAGACCAACATGGAGGGTCTGTCCAAGCTCCGCCCGATCAACGCAGACGGCGTCACCACCGCCGGCAACTCCTCCGGCCTGAACGACGGCGCCGCCTTCCTGCTGGTGATGACCGCTGAGAAGGCCAAGGAGCTGGGCTACGAGCCCATCGCCCGCTGGGTCACCTGTGCCCATGTCGGTTACTATGAGGATCTGATGGGCATTGCCCCCTGCTACTCCAACCTGAAGGCGCTGAAGCTGGCCGGTCTGGAGCTGAAGGACATCGATGTCATCGAGTGCAACGAGGCCTTTGCCGCGCAGAACCTGGGTGTCATCAGCCAGATGGAGAAGGAGACTGGCACGACCATCGACCAGTCCAAGTGGAACCCCAATGGCGGTGCTATCTCCATCGGCCATCCGAACGGTGCCTCCGGCGCCCGTATCTCCATCTTCGCCATGCGTCAGCTGGAGAAGACCGGCGGCAAGTACGGCGTCATCTCCGCCTGCTGCGGCGGCGGTCTGGGCGCAACGGCGATTGTCGAGAACCTGCGCCGCTGATTGTCAGATCTGTTTTTCGGGGTCCAGAGCCGTGCTCTGGACCCCGATTTTATAGAAAAAGACGCTGCACAATGTGCAGCGTCTTTTTTATGTTTTAGAGGTTTGGGCCAATCCGGAAGGTTCCGTACATGTAATAGCCGTTGATCTCATTCTTGGTGCGATACTCGCCGTTAGCGGTCTTCAAAATGGCGTCATACAGCTCATCTTCCATCTTCTGGATGACCGCAGGATCGGTAGTCTCCAGCATGGGGCCGCAGTTGTAGTCGATCCATCCCGGCTTTTTCTCCGCCAGCCGGTTATTGGAGGCCAGGCGGAACAGCGGGCCTCCAAAGCCTGCCGGTGTTCCGCGGCCAGTGGTGAAGATCGTGAGAACCGCGCCGGCCGCAATCTGTGCGGTAATACCTGTCAAGTCGTTTCCGGGGCCCTCCACCAGAATAAAGCCGTGCTTGGTGGCGCGCTTGCCCAGCTTCACGACCTCGTAGATGGCGCAGTCACCGCCCTTCTGGATACATCCAAGGGACTTATCCTCAATGGTGGTGAGGCCACCGGCCTTGTTGCCCTGGGTGGGGTTCTCGTTCATCTTCAGGCCGAACTTCTCATAGAAGTCCAGATTCCGATAGATCATGTCGACGATGTCATCAAAGACCTTTTTGTCCACGGCCCGGTTCATCAAAATGTGCTCGCCGCCGATCATCTCTGCGACCTCCGTGATGCTGGTGGTCGCACCCTCGCTGACCAGGCGGTTGCAGACACGGCCCAACAGCTTATTGGCGGTGATGCCGGAGAAGCCGTCAGAGCCGCCGCAGTTAAAGGCAATATGCAGCTTGTCGATATTGACCTCCTCCCGGTGGTCCTTCTCAATCTGCTGCATCAGCTCGTCACACAGGGCCATGCCGTCTGCAAACTCATCGTCAGAATCCTGCAGCACCAGGTAGCGAATCCGGTCCGGATCCAGATCATCGCCCATGTACTGCTTTAAATTGACAAGGTCGTTTACCTCGCAGCCCAGGCTGAGCACCAAAATACCGCCAAAGTTGCCGTTTGTCATAAAGGAGGCCATTGTCTCTGCCGTCAGACGCAGGTCATCATCTGCCTGGCTGCAGCCATACTCCTGGCTCAGCGCCA
>JAHZEE010000148.1 GCA_019421975.1 Clostridiales bacterium
CCTAGTTTTTTACTCACAAAATCAACCTCCATGCAATTTTCTGCCGTCCTGCCAAAAAAGCCTTCACCCCTATTCATAGGGGTGAAGGCTCGCTTCACGGTACCACCCTAATTTACCCCCATCGGGAGCATCTCAGTCATCTTGTAACGGGGATGAATCGTTCTGGTCTCCCAGACGGCTCCGGAGTGGCGTCCGGGTCGCTGTGCCGAGGGCTTTCACCATTCCCCTCTCGCTAAAGGCCGCTCGCCGGTTGGCTCCTTCTGTGCCACATTGCAATATTACGGCCTTATTTTAGCACAAACGCCCCAAATGTCAACTTTTTTCTGAGGATTCCACCGCCCGGCGCAGAATCGAGCCCGCCGGCGCAAAGTGCGGCAGCTGCACACAGAGCCGCTGCTGCGGGTGGGGCGCGCAGTCCACCTCCGTGCCGTCCTCTGTCAGGATCCGCTCTACGCAGACCGCGCAGGGCGCCGCGCCCGGCGCAAGCAGCTCCAGGGTATCGCCCCGCCAGAAGCGGTTGCGCTGTGAAATCACTGCGCTGCCGTCTTGTGTACAGCGCTCCACCACAGCGCTGATCTGCCAGTCGCGCACATAGCGGGCGTCCTCATAAAACTGCCCGTTCTCCGGCGTTCCAAAGTAAAAGCCTGTGTAATAGTTGCGGTGGCTCACCTTCTCCACCTCCTCCCGCCAGACCGGCTCCAGCGGCCGGTGCGCCAGGGCCGCCTCCACCGCGTGGTGGTAGGCGTTTGTGGTGACCGCCGTATAGTAGGACGATTTGGCCCGCCCTTCAATCTTCAGCGCGTCAATCCCCGCGTCCAGCAGCTGCGGAATGTGGTCAATCATGCAGAGGTCCTTGGAATTCATAATATAGGTGCCGTCCTGCGCCTGCTCTATGGGAAAATACTGTCCTGGCCGCTTTTCCTCCACCAGCGCATAGCGCCAGCGGCAGGGCTGGGCGCAGACGCCGCGGTTGCCGTCCCGGCCGGTCATATAGTTGGAGAGCAGGCACCGGCCGGAAAAGCTCACGCACATGGCGCCGTGGACAAAGGCCTCCAGCTCCAGTGCCGGCGGAGTGTTCTGACGCAGCAGGCGGATCTCCTCAAGCGTCATCTCGCGGGCCAGCACCACCCGCGAGGCCCCCAGCTCATACCAGGCCGTGGCGGAAGGGGCGTTTACAATCCCTGCCTGGGTGGAGATGTGCAGCTCCGCCGTCGGGCAGTACTTCTGCGCCATGCGAAAGACCCCCAGATCCGCCACAATCAGGGCATCCGCCCCGATCTCTGCCAAAAGCGACAGGTAGGCCGGCAGCGCTGCCAGCTCCTCCGCCCGCGGCAGGGTGTTGACCGTCACATGCACCCGCACGCCGCGGGCGTGGCAGTATGCCACCGCCCAGCGCAGCGCATCGTCTGTAAAGTTCGGCACGCCGCCGCGCATTCCGAACTGTTTCCCCGCCAGATAGACCGCATTGGCGCCAAAGGTGACCGCCATTTTCAGCCGCTCCGGATCCCCGGCCGGCGACAAAATCTCAGGCTTCCGCATCGCTCTGACGCTCCAAAAACTGCTGGTGCTCCTCATAGGTCTCGGAGAAGTAGTGATGGGTACCATCCGACTCCAGGGCGTAGAAGTAGTACTGGGTATCGGCCGGCTCCAGGGCCGCCTGAATCGAGGCAAGGCCCGGATTTGCAATCGGTCCCGGCGGCAGGCCCTCATACCGGTAGGTGTTGTAGGGATCGTCGATCTGCTGGTCGTCCAGCGTCAGCGTCTCCTTGCGCTCATCCAGGATATACTGGATCGTCGCGTCAATCTGCAGATAGGGGTATTCGTTGCTGCAGAGGCGGTTGTAAATCACCGACGCCACTGTCGCCCGTTCAGACTCGGCCGCCGCCTCTTTCTCAATCAGCGATGCAACCGTAATCACCTTGTACAGATCCATCTGATTGGCCGCAATCTCCGCCTCCGAGAAGCCGGCTGCCTGCATTTTCTGTGTCAGACCGGCGTTGAGCGTGTCGATCTGCGCCAGCAGTTCCTCATCCACCTTTGCCTCAAAGTTGTCCAGGAATTTGGCCAGCACATTCTCCGGCGTATCATTGACAAAGAACTCATAGGTGTCCGGGAACAGATAGCCCTCCAGGCGATTGTCCGCCCCGGTGGGAACATCCTGCAAAAAGGCGTAGTCAAATTCATAGCTGGCCGCCGCCTCATAGAGCTGCGCCGCCGTACAGACCCGGTTCTCCTCCAGCAGCTCGAAAATCTGGCTGCACTCGTAGCCCTCCGGAATCGTAACCGAGACGGTCTCCTTTCTTCCGCTGCCGGACATGCCGCTCACCAGGGCGTGGTAATCATAGGTGTTGTTGAGGATGTAGGTGCCCGGACGAATTTTATCCTCCGCATTGGCAACATTTGCATAGAGCATGAACAGCCATTTGTAGCGGATCAGCCCCTGCGCCTCCAGGGTACTCGCCACATCCTGGATGGTGTCCGTGTCGGAGACTGTGACAGTGATGTCCTGATCCGGCTTCGTGAACGCGCAGACATCATCGGCGCAGAGCCAGGCCCCCAGGCCGATCAGGGCAGACGCCACCAGCACGCCCACCACATATAAAAAGGCCTTCAGGCCGCCCGACATCCGCGGCTCCGCCTCTTCCGGCGGCTCCTCCGGCTGCATTTCGCTGTGCACATACCGCACCGGCTCCTGCGGGTGGGGCTGCTCTGTGCGCGCAGACTCCGGCGGTGTCTGTTCCGGTGCGGGCTTGGCCGCCTCCGGCTCTTTTTCCCCGGCATACAGCCGGTCCATCTTTTCAATCTCCGCCCGCGTACTGCGGATCAGTTCGTCGATCTCATTCTCCTCACCGAGCGGATCAAATCGTTTTGTCTCATCAGACATATGCTCACCTACCTATTTTACTATGGTCTGCGACTCTGTGCAGAGCATCTGAACCGCTTGATCGTGGGGATCCCGCGGCACCCAATCCAACAAAAATGCGTCAAAGCAGACACCCAGTGTCACGCCGGTGCTCTCCGGCAAAAAGCGGTCATAGCATCCCGCCCCCTGTCCCAGCCGATACAGCTGGCGGTCATAGGCCAGCGCCGGAACCAGAATCAGGGAAAAGTCCCGTGCCTCCGGGGCATCCTCCGGCGGCTCCCAGACGCCAAACCGGCCGCGCCGCAGTTGATTCAGCGCCATCACTCTGCGGGGGTGAATCCGCATGGCGTCATCCGTCTGGGGCAGATACAGGGACCTTCCAGATCGCAGGCAGTCCTCCAAAACCGGCCGGATATCCGGCTCTGTCCGCATCGGGCAGTAGGCCAAAACCGACGCCGCGTTCTGATACGCCTCCAGCTGTAAAATCCGGCTGCAGAGCGCCGCGCTCTCTTCCGGACGCGGAACCGCTGCCGCTCTGCACCGGTCGCGCAACTCTTTTTTTCCTTCCATCTATCGCGCCTCAAGACAGCGCAGAACACAGCTGTAAATCTGCTGATGGATCGCCTCAATGGATCTCAGGTTTCCCTGCTCTGCGCAGGGGATCACGGCCCAGCCGCCCAGCTGCGCGGCCAACCCGGCCGTCTCGCGGCACTGGCGCAGGTAGTCCAGATCCCGCTCGTGGATATCCGCCTGTGTGTGGGTCTGCTGTTCGCGCTGCCGCATCAGCCGCTCGGTCAACGCAATGGGCATATCCAGGTACAGCACCAGATCCGGCTTTGGCAGGCCCAGCTTCTCATATTCAAAGTCATACAGCCACTCAAAAAAACGGGGCCGCTGCTCCGGCGGCTCCTTGGCCCCCTGGTGAACCGCATTGGAGGTGGTCCACCGGTCTGCAAGGACCAATCCGCCCGCCTCATAGTGCTTTTGCCAGACCTGGTGAAAGGAGGCGTAGCGGTCCACTGCATAGAAGGTGGAGGCTGCATAGCTGTTGACATCCTCCGGATGCGGGCCAAACTCCCCCTTCAAATACATCCGCAGCAGGGCCGACGACGGCTTGTCATACTGCGGGAATACCACCCGTTCAAAGGCAATCCGATCCGCCTGCAAATGCGTGGTCAGCCTTGCAAACTGGGTGGACTTTCCAGAACCGTCGGTCCCCTCCAGAACAATCAGCTTTCCCATCTGCCTCACCCTTTCCCTCTGTGCGCCAGCACCGCCAATACAAACTTGGGAAGCCGCATCATCCGCTTGAGCCGGCGCGGCTCCTTGAGCAGCCGGTAGAGCCACTCCAGCCCCGCCCGCTGCATCCACACGGGCGCGCGCTTGACCGTGCCTGCAAAGCCGTCCAGGCTGCCGCCCAGGCCGATCATCAGGCCAACCTGCAGCTCCCTCCGGTGGTCCACCATGAACAGCTCCTGCTTGG
>JAHZEE010000149.1 GCA_019421975.1 Clostridiales bacterium
GTGGGCGAGCGGCAGCCCTATGCCGGCGAGCTGGTCTTCACCGCCTTCTCCGGCTCCCACCAGGACGCCATCAACAAGGGCAGCCAGTATATGAAGCAGTCCGGCAGCGAGTACTGGGAGATCCCCTATCTGCCCATCGATCCCAAGGATGTGGGCCGGGAGTACGAGCCGATCATCCGCATCAACAGCCAGTCCGGCAAGGGCGGCGCGGCCTTTGTCATGGCCACCAATTATGGCTACAACCTGCCCAAGGCCATGCACCCGGAGTTCGGCGCTATCGTCCAGCAGGAGACCGACCGGCTCGGCACCGAGCTGCTCCCCAGCCAGATTTTTGCGCTGTTCGACCAGGAGTACCTGTCCGTTCCCAAGACCTATCAGCTGCTGCGCCACTCCTTCAAGGAGGACTCGATGCACGGAAAGGACAGCTGGGTCGAGTTTGACGGCAGCATCGGTTACCAGGGCCAGGAGCTGCAGCTGCATGGCGCCGGCAACGGCCCCATCGACGCCTTCTTCAACGCCCTCAAAAAAGTCGGCGTCGAGGGCTATGAATTCATCGACTATTCTGAGCACGCCATCTCCAACGACTCCGATGCCCAGGCCGTCTGCTATATCCATCTGCGCACGCCGGATGGCACAGACACCTTCGGCGTCGGCAAGAGCCACAATATCAACCGCGCTTCCCTGCGCGCCATTCTCTGTGCCATCAATCGCTCCATTTTCCATCAAACTGAGCAGCGGGCCGAATCTTCCCAGGTTTAATTCAAAGAATTTATGCTCAAAATGAACAGGATATCTTCATTTAATTTTGAAGAATATCCTGTTCTTTTTTTATTTTCTATTTTTAAAGCCCTCTCAATTTCTCATCATTATCGGGCATTCTCTTCTAAATTTGTCGTTTTTTCTGTAATACTGCACAACTTTTAAGGAGGACTTCTCTATCCATCAGTCGTTTTGTGAAAAAATAGACAAAAATTTTCGCATTTAATGCTTAATAATTTCTCCAATTTATGTTAATATTTTTCTAATCAGTATTTTCAAATTGCTGATTTCAATTCCCACTTCATCTTATGATTCCATCCAAGTAAGGGCGGTGATACGATGTCTCTGGAAACCATTCAAAAGGTAGCAGATGCAGAAGCGCGCGGGAAAAAGCAGCTGGCAGAGGCCCGCGCCGGCGCCAAGCAGCTGATCGCCAATGCAGAGGCCGCCGGCCAGGCGCTGGTACAGGACCGGCGAATACAGGCCGAGTCAGAGGCCAGGGCCATGCTGCAGGAGGCGGAGGCGGCAGCCGGAGCGCAGGTCCAAGCGGTTCTGGCCGCAAGTCAGGCTGAATGTGCTTCGCTGCAGGAGCAGGCGCGTGTGCGTTTGGATGCAGCAATCGACTATCTCGTCGGAAAGGTCGTGAATCGCTGATGGCCATTGTCCGAATGAAAAAAATCCGGCTGATTGCCATGCAGTCCCAAAAGGAGGCCCTGCTGTCTCGGATGATGCATGTGGGCTGTGTGCAGGTTCTGGAGCAAAAGGCAAAGCTGACAGACCCGGATTGGGCTGCTCTGCTGCGCAAGGACACCTCCTCCCTGCCCAAATACAAGGTTCAGCTCAACAGCCTTCATGCTGCATTGGATGCACTGGCAAAGTACGCTCCCGTCAAGACTTTCCTGTTTGAGCGGCGCGGCGATATTTCAGAGCAGGACTTCTTCGACGATGCCCGCCGGGACCAGGCGCTGCAGACGGCCGAGGCCATCAACAGCGCGGTGCGGGAAATCGCCGGGATCGCCTCCACGCAGACGCGCCTGAGCGCCCAGCGGGATTCCCTGCTTCCGTGGGTCAATCTGACGCTGCCCTTGGAGCAGACGGGCACCGACGCCACCGCCTTTGTGCGCGGCTCCTGCCCCGCCTCTGTCCCGCAGCAGGCTCTGGAACAGGCGCTGCTGGCAGCATCGCCGCTGGCTACCATAGAGCCGGTCTCTGCCGACAAAGAGCAGTCCTATTATCTGCTGATTGTCCACAGAGCAGAGGAGGCCAGCGCCGTTGAGGCGCTGCGCCGGCACGGCTTTCTCCCCATCCGCCTGAAGGACATGATGGGGCTGCCGCAGGAGAATCTGGACGCACTGCAGCAGGAAATGCAGGAGCTGGAGCGGCAGCGGCAGTCCCAGATTGACTGCATCGTCTCCTATCAAAAGGAGCGCGGGGCGCTGCGCCTCTGTGCCGATCGCACGCAGCAGGAGATGCAGAAGCAGCGGGCCCAGGAATGTCTGTTGACCGACGGCACCATTGTCTTTTTGGAGGGCTGGGTTGCCGTGACGGGGCTGGAGGCACTCAGGCAGGAGCTGGAGCGGTTTGACTGTGCCTACGCCCTCTCCGATCCCGACAATCCGGATGAGGTCCCCATTCTGCTGAAAAACAACCGTCTGGTGGATCCCATGCACATGGTGACGGAGATGTACCAGCTTCCCACCTATGACGGTATTGACCCCAACCCGCTGATCTTCCCCTTTTTTGTCTTTTTCTACGGGATGATGTTCGCCGATATCGGCTATGGCCTCATTCTGACGATTGTGAGCCTGGTGATCCTCAAAAAATATCGTCCCAAGGGCACACTGGGCTATATGTTCGCCATGGGCGTACAGATCGGCATCATGACCACCATCTGTGGCGCGCTGACCGGCACGCTCTTTGGAGACGCCATCACGGTCATCTCTGAGAGTTTTCTTGGAAAAACAGGCGTCGCGCTGTGGTCGCTGATCAATCCGCTGGAGGATCCCATGACCATCCTGGTCATCGCCATCGTGCTGGGTGCCGTCCACATGCTCTTTGGCCAGTGTGTGCACATGTATATGGGCGCGCGGGACGGAAAGCTGCCCGGATTTCTGGATGCGGCGCTGGATGTTGTCCCCTGGTGGACTCTCTTTGCCGGCATCGCGATGTTGGTCCTGGACGGTGCCTCGGCGCTGCTCATCGCGGGGGTCATCTTTCTTGTGGCCACCCAGGGCCGCCATAAAAAGGGCTTTTTCGGCAAACTCTTCGGCGGCATTGTCTCCTTGTACGATGTCACCTCCTGGCTGGGCGACATTCTCTCCTATGCCCGCCTGATGGCGCTGATGCTGGCCACGACGGTCATCGCCAGTGTGGTCAATATCCTGGGGGCGCTGCCCGGCTCCATCTTTGCCTTTATCCCCATTTTCCTGTTCGGGCACCTGTTTAACCTGGGCATCAATGTCATCGGTACCTATGTGCACGCAGCGCGTCTGCAATATCTGGAATTCTTCGGCAAATTCTATAAGGGCGGCGGAAGCCCCTTCCGGCCGCTGCAGTACGATACAAAGTATGTGGATATCGTGCCGGACCAAAAGGAGGTGTGAGCATGCAGGCGTTTTTCTCAGCAATCAACTGGGATTCCCTCGGCGTTCCGCTGGGCTTTCTGGGCGGCGCGCTGGCTGTGGGCCTGGCCTGCTGCGGCTCCGCCAGGGGCGTCGGCATGGTGGGGCAGGCCGGCGCCGGCCTGCTCTCCGTGGACCCCAGCAAATTCTCCAGGGTCCTGATCCTTCAAATTCTGCCCGGTACCCAGGGGCTCTATGGCCTTGTGGTCTGGTTCCTCGCCCTGATGAAGCTGGGCTTTTTCTCCGGCGAGCTTCTGAGCCTCGATCTCACCGCGGGCCTGAAGTTTTTTGGGGCCTGCCTGCCCGTGGCGGTAGGCGGTCTGGTATTCGGCATTGTGCAGGGCCGGCTCTGTGCCAGCGGCCTGTCGCTGCTCGCCAAACGCCCCAACGAAATCTCCAAGAGTATCATCCTCGCCATTATGGTCGAGTTCTACTCCATTCTGGCGCTGCTGGCATCGTTTCTGATGATCAACAGCTTCTGATCTACAACATAACAAGATTTGAACTTAGGAGGAACGAATTATGGAATACCTTGGTCTCGGTTTAGCTTTTATCGGCGCGGCGCTCGCAGTCGGCCTCGCCTGTTCCGGCTCTGCAAAGGGCGTCGGCCATGTGGGCGAGTTGGGTGCAGGTGTGCTCACAGAGGATCCCGGCAAGTTCTCTCAGGTCCTGATTCTCCAGATTATCCCCGGCACCCAGGGTCTCTATGGCCTGGTCGCCTGGTTCTTTGCCCTGATGAAGCTGGGCTTTTTCTCCGGTGAACTGGTTATGCTGACGCCCGGCCAGGGGCTGATGTTTCTGGCGGCCTGCCTGCCCATGGCCATCGGCGGCCTGCTCTCCGCCATCGCCCAGGGCCGATGCGCCGGCGCCGCTGTCTCCATGATTGCCAAGCGCCCCGACCAGATCTCCAAGGGCATCATCATGGCCATCATGGTCGAGTTCTACGCCATTCTCT
>JAHZEE010000015.1 GCA_019421975.1 Clostridiales bacterium
ACGCCATCGACATCATCATCGGCAAGGGGCCGTCCGCCAACTCCATCCGGCTGGATCTGCCGCGCTTCACGCTCATCGGCGCCACCACCCGGGCCGGCCAGCTCTCCAGTCCCCTGCGCGACCGCTTCGGGGTCTCACTGCGGCTGGAGCTTTACACCACCCAGGAGCTCTCACGCATCGTCACCCGGTCGGCCTCGCTGCTGGACATGCCCATCGAACCGGAGGGCGCGGAGGAGATCGCCTCCCGCTCCCGCGGCACCCCCCGTATCGCCAACCGGATGCTGCGCCGGGTGCGGGACTTTGCACAGGTGCTGGGCGGCGGCGTCATCACCCGCGCAGCCGCCAGTCAGGCGCTCGAGCGCCTGGAGGTGGATCCGCTGGGACTCGACGCCATCGACCGGCGCATGCTCACAGCCATCATCCGCCAGTACGGCGGCGGCCCCGTGGGCCTGGAGACGCTGGCCGCCACCATCGGCGAGGAGGCCATCACCTTGGAGGATGTCTACGAGCCCTATCTGATGCAGATCGGCTTTTTGACCCGGACGCCCCGGGGCCGCTGTGTCACGAGGCTTTCATATGAACACCTGCATTTGGAAGATGATCATCCGGTACAGTTAGAACTTTAGGAGGGATTTCCCTTGGGAACACTTTTTGGAACAGACGGCATTCGCGGCATTGTCAACCAGACGCTGGACGCGCCGCTTGCCTACAGAGTCGGCCAGGCGGCCGCACTGGCGCTATCTGAGCAGTCCGACGGACGGCCGCTCTTTCTCATCGGCAAGGACACCCGCATCTCCTCGGATCTTTTGGAGGACGCCCTGACCGCCGGCCTGCTGGCCTGTGGGGCAGATGTGATGAGCCTGGGGGTCGTCCCCACGCCGGCCGTTGCCTATCTCACAGTGGAAAATCACGCGGCCGCAGGCGTCGTCATCTCCGCGTCCCACAACCCTTTTGCCTATAACGGCATCAAGATCTTCTCCGGCGCCGGCTTCAAGCTGAATGACGCCCTGGAGGCGCAAATTGAGCAGCTCGTCTGCTCCGATGCGCCTCTGCCCACCAAGACGGGTGCAGAGCTGGGCCGCGTCCGCAGCGGCGTCGGGCAGGCCGAACGATACCTGGACCACCTGGTGGCCACGGTGCCAGCCGGGCTGGGCGGCCTGCGGATTCTGGTGGACTGCGCCAACGGCGCGGCCTCCTTTACGGCGCCCAAGCTGTTCTCCCGCTTCCACCTCACAGTGGACTTTCTGCACAACGACCCCAACGGCATCAACATCAACGACCGCTGCGGTTCGACCCATCTTGAGGCGCTCAGCGCCGGCGTAGTCCAGGGCGGCTACGATCTCGGCATCGCCTTTGACGGCGACGCCGACCGGTGCCTGGCCGTGGACGCAGCGGGCGAGGAGGTGGACGGCGACAAGATCATGGCCATCTGCGCCAACCGGATGCAGCAGGAGGGCCGGCTCCGAAACAATGGATTCGTGGCCACCGTCATGTCCAACATGGGCCTGCACAAATATGCGGCCGACCACCAGGTCCAGGTGCTCTGCGCCGCCGTGGGTGACCGCAATGTGCTGGAGCTCATGCAAAAAGAGGGCATGATCTTGGGGGGAGAACAGTCCGGCCACATCATCTTCCTGGAGCATATGACCACCGGAGACGGCCAGCTTGCGGCCCTGCAGCTGCTGCGGATCCTGTGCCAAAGCGGCCGCCCGCTCCGCACGCTCTGCGCCGAGATCCCCCGCTACCCCCAGGTCCTCATCAATGTGCCGGGCCCCGTCTCCAACGCGGAGAAGACCGCGCTTCTTGAGAGCGACGCCATGCAGCGCATCATCGCAGCCGGGGAGCAGCGCCTGTCCGGCGACGGTCGGATTTTAGTCCGCCCCTCCGGCACCGAGGCGCTCATCCGGGTGATGGTGGAATCCGCCGACGCTGCGCTGGCCCAGGCCGTGGCAGAGGATGTGTCGAAGATGGTAGAAACTATACAAAAAAGCGGAAATAAATAAAAATAGTTTCATTGACTATTGACAAAATCATAGGATGTCAACTATAATATAGGGCGTATAAGGGAGAGTTTAGCATGGATATTTCCCCCAATGCGCCCAGTGATCTGCAGCTTCTCCAGATCGCAGACCACTGCCCGCAGGCGGTCGAATTGTTGGCGCAGCGATACACACAGCTGGTTCGCTCGTGCGCCCGGCCCTTTTATCTCAGAGGTGCAGATGCAGAGGATTTGATTCAAGAGGGTATGATTGGCCTTCTCTCTGCAATTTTTCACTACGATGCTGCCCGTGAGATTCCGTTCTCCACTTATGCAGCGCGCTGTATCCGCAGCCGTTTGATCTCTGCAATCCGCTCCAGCGAGGCTGCCAAGCATGCTCCGCTCAATCAGGCTGTCTCGCTCGATGAGTCGATGTCTTTGACCAGTGCAGATGAACCAGAGGATCTACTGATTGCCCGTGAAACTTCGGATGAATTGCTCCGCACCCTGTGCGACCGGCTCTCCAAGTTGGAGCGGCAAGTGCTGGGTCTGTATCTGGAAGGACGCTCTACCACAGAAATCGCCCACCAGCTTGGGCGAAGTGAGAAGTCCATCGGCAACGCAATCCAGCGAATCAAGCAAAAGGCGCTGCGCCCCCCCAGTCCGGCGAAACTGGCAGATACTGCCGTTCGCATTATAAACCCCCGGTGCGACTGAATCACAAGCAATGGTACAGCATTCCACTAGGGCATCACTTTGACAAAGAGAGGAAAACCAATTATGTACGAAGACAAGACTTTAATCTGCAAAGAATGCGGCTCCGAGTTCGTGTTCACCGCTGGCGAGCAGGAGTTCTACGCTGAGCGTGGCTTCCAGAATGAGCCGCAGCGCTGCAAGAGCTGCCGTGACGCCCGCAAGAATGCTGCTCGTGGCCCGAGAGAGTATTTCACCGCTGTCTGCGCCTCCTGCGGCGGCGAGGCGAAGGTTCCCTTTGAGCCCAAGTCCGACCGTCCGGTCTACTGCAGCGATTGCTTCGCCCGGATGCGCGAGGGCCGCTGATTTTAGCAGAATGAAAAGAGGTGCTGCGGTGCAGCACCTCTTTTTTGCAGGAGATATGGGATGTTGACTGTCTACTATCAAGCCGCCGCGGGTGAAACAGCCCGTGCCCTGGCCCATGCGCTGCTCGATCACGCCTGGTCGCAGCATCGGCCAGAGCCGATGCCGCCTGTGCGGTACACCGATGGCGGCAAGCCCTATTTTGCGGCAAACCCGCTTTTTTTTTCCCTTTCCCACACCCGTACGCTGGCCCTCTGCGCCATCTCCGACACCCCGGTTGGGGCGGACTGCGAGACAATCCGCCCCATTGCGCCCCGGGTGGCTGAGCGGGTGCTCTCCCCAACGGAGCTGGCGCAGTACCGCACGGCCGCAGATCCCACACAGGCCTTTTTTGCCTTCTGGACGCTGAAGGAGGCCTGGGCCAAATACACCGGAAACGGACTGGGTGGATTTCCGAATTACACCAACTTCACGCTCAGCCCGCCCGCCATGCTGGGCATGGAGTTCCCCGGGTTTCTGACCCGGCCGCTGGCAGACTGTATGTCAGCCATCTGCTCGGCGCAGGCCGAGGCCTGCCAGTTCTGCCCCGTTCCGGAAAAATAGAATCGCGCCGCACCCCAACCGGGGTGCGGCGCTTTGTTCAGTCCAGATTGGTGTAGCCCATGAGGTAGGTGTCCACCGCGCGGGCCGCCTCCCGGCCCTCCCGGATGGCCCAGACCACCAGGGACTGGCCGCGGCGCATATCCCCGCAGGCAAAGACCTTGGGCACACAGGTGGCGTACTGCTGCTCTGCAACCAGCGTCCGGGGTGTCTGCTCCACGCCGAACGAATACGGTTGGCAGCAGAAAAATGCGGCGGCAATCAGCACCAGATACGCCTCCAGCTCAAAGCGCTCTGTCTCCTCTGCATGGCCGTTCTCCCAGCGCAGGCGCGCCGCGGTGACAGACTGTACCGCGCCATTCTGATCGGCATGAAATTCCGCCACGGTTGTGCTGTACATCCGCGGATCCGCCCCCTGCACACAGATGGCCTCCTCCTGCCCGTAGTCTGTCTTGCAGACGGCTGGCCACTGCGGCCAGGGATTTCTCACCGGATCCCGCTCCGTGGGCGGCTGCGGCAGCATCTCGAGCTGTGTGACCTGGGTGCAGCCGTGGCGCAGCGCGGTCGCCACACAGTCGTTGCCGGTGTCTCCGCCGCCGATCACCAACACCTTTTTGCCCGCCGCCGAGATCGCCCGGCCGTCGGTCAGCTCAGAATCCAACAGGCTCTTGGTGTTGGCGCTCAGAAAGTCCACGGCAAAGTGGATCCCCGCCGCCTCTCTGCCCGGCACCTGCAGGTCCCGCGGGTTCGAGGCGCCGCAGCAGAGAACCACCGCGTCAAAGTCCTGCAGCAGCCGCTCTGCCGGCATCCCGCGCCCCACATCCACACCGGTGCAGAAGGTGACGCCCTCCGCCTCCATGAGCCTCTGGCGGCGCAGCACCACGGACTTCTCCAGCTTCATGTTGGGAATCCCATACATGAGCAGCCCGCCGATGCGGTCGGAGCGCTCGAACACCGTGACCTGGTGGCCCCGGTGGTTGAGCTGGTCCGCCGCGGCCAGGCCGGACGGGCCAGAGCCCACCACAGCCACACGCTTGCCGGAGCGAACCGCAGGGATGCGCGGCTGCATCAGCCCGTTTGCAAAGGCGTGCTCGATGATGGCCAGCTCATTGTCGTGGCTGCTGACCGGGTCGTTGACCAGGTTGCACAGGCACGCCTTTTCACACGGCGCCGGGCACACCCGGCCGGTGAACTCCGGAAAATTGTTGGTCTTTTGCAGGCGCTGATAGGCCTGCTGCCAGTTGCCAAGATAGATCAGGTCGTTCCAGTCGGGGATCAGGTTGTTGAGCGGGCAGCCGGACACGGCGTTTCCGAACATCATGCCCGCCTGGCAGAACGGCACGCCGCAGTCCATGCAGCGGGCCGCCTGTTGGCGGACCGTCTTCTCATCCGGCAGCTGCTTAAACTCATGATAGTGCTTCAGCCGCTCCGCGGGCGGCTGCACGCGGCACTCGGCGCGCGCATAGTCCATAAACCCTGTTGCTTTTCCCATCTGCGCTCGCCTCCTTACTTCTGCTGCGTGAGCTGATAAAATGCTTCCATCTGGGCCTGCTCACCGGTCAGGCCCTTCTCCTCCATCAGAACCATGGCCGAGACCATCTTCTCATAGTCGCTGGGGATGACCTTTTTAAACTGGGGCAGATAGGTCGAGAAGTGCTCCAGAATCCGGCGGCCCTTTTTGGAGCCGGTCGCCGCCACATGCTGGCTGATCAGCTCCCGCAGCTCCTCGACATCGTACTTGTTGCTGACCGCCGTCAGCTTGACCATGGTCTTGTTGGTCCGGGTGTAGAGATCGCTCTGCTCATCGAGGACATAGGCGATCCCGCCGGACATGCCGGCGGCGAAATTCTTGCCCGTCTGCCCGAGGATCACCACCCGGCCGCCGGTCATATATTCGCAGCCGTGGTCGCCGCAGCCCTCCACCACGGCGTAGGCGCCGGAATTCCGGACGCAAAAGCGCTCGCCTGCGATGCCCGCAATAAACGCCTTGCCGGCCGTGGCGCCATACAGGGCCACATTTCCGATGATGATATTTTCCGCCGCCGGATAGTGTGCCTTGGCCGGCGGGTAGACAATCAGCTTGCCCCCTGAGAGGCCCTTGCCGAAGTAGTCGTTGCTGTCTCCCACCAGCTCCATGGTCAGGCCCTTGGGGATAAAGGCGCCGAAGGACTGACCGCCGCCGCCCCGGCATTGGATCCAGAAGGTGTCCTCTGCCAGCGAATCCCCCCGTTTTTTGACAATCTCCGATCCCAGGATCGTGCCCAGAGTCCGATCCGTACTGCTCACTTCGACCTCAACCCGCTTTTTCCCGCCGCGCTTCAGCTGCTCGGCAAAGGCCGGCAGGAAGACCCGCTCGTCGAGCGTCTTTTCCAGCTCAAAGTCGTAGGCGCATTCCGGGCGGAAGGCCGTATCCGGATGGTGTACATAGGGATTGTCCAGCAGCCGGTGCAGATCCAGCCGCCGCAGCCGCCCATCGAGATCCCCGCGCACCTGGAGCAGGTCAGTGCGCCCCACCAGCTCCTGCACGGTGCGGACGCCCAGACGCGCCATATACGCCCGCAGCTCCTCGGCGATGAACAGCATAAAATTCATCACATACTCCGGCTTGCCGTGAAACAGCTTCCGCAGCTTGGGATCCTGCGTCGCCACGCCCATGGCGCAGGTGTCCAGATTGCAGACCCGCATCATGGCGCAGCCCATGGTGACCAGCGGCGCGGTGGCAAAGCCAAACTCCTCTGCGCCCAGCATACAGGCGACCGCCACATCCCGGCCGCTCATGAGCTTGCCGTCGGTCTCCAGCCGCACCCGGGAGCGCAGGCCGTTCTGCACCAGGGTCTGGTGGGTCTCCGCCAGGCCCAGCTCCCAGGGCATGCCGGCATTTTGAATGGAGCTGCGGGGCGCAGCGCCGGTGCCGCCGTCGTAGCCGGAGATCAGGATCACCTGGCTGCCCGCCTTGGCCACGCCGGCCGCCACAGTGCCCACGCCGGCCTCGGAGACCAGCTTGACCGAGATCCTCGCGTCCCGGTTGGCATTCTTGAGATCATAGATCAGCTGGGCCAGATCCTCAATGGAATAGATGTCGTGATGGGGCGGGGGCGAAATCAGCGCCACGCCCGGCGTGGAGTAGCGGGTCTTGGCAATCCAGGGATACACCTTTTTACCCGGCAGATGGCCGCCCTCCCCCGGCTTGGCGCCCTGGGCCATCTTGATCTGAATTTCCTTGGCGGAGACCAGATATTCCTCCGTCACGCCAAAGCGTCCGGACGCCACCTGCTTGATGGCGGAGCACTTGTCAGAGCGCAGCCGGTCCGGCCGCTCGCCGCCCTCGCCGGAGTTGGACTTGCCGCCCAGCCGGTTCATGGCAATGGCCATGCACTCGTGGGCCTCCTGGGAGATCGAGCCGTAGCTCATGGCGCCGGTCTTGAACCGTTTGACAATTTCAGCGGCCGGCTCCACCTCCTCCAGCGGGATCCCGCCGTCCTGTGGATACCGGAAGCACAGCGCGCCGCGCAGCGTGCGGACATTGTCCTCGTCGTCGACCCGCGCGGTGTACTGGCGGAACAGCTCATAGTCCCCCAGCCGGGTGGATTGCTGCAGCAGATGGATGGTCATGGGGTCGTACAGATGGGGCTCCTTTCCGCTGCGGTATTTGTGGCTGCCCACCGATTCGAGCACGCTGTCCGTGTACAGGCCCAGCACATCAAAGGCCCTGTTGTGCAGCGCCTCCACATCCTCCGCGATCTCCGCAATGCCGATGCCGCCCACCCGGCTGACGGTGCCGGTGAAGTACTTCTCCACCACCTCCGGTGCAATCCCGATGGCCTCAAACAGCCGGCTGCCCATATACGACTGAAGGGTCGACACCCCCATCTTGGAGGCGATCTTGACCATGCCCTTTAAAATGGCCTGGTTGTAGTCGTCCACCGCCGCATAGTAGTCCTTCTGCAGCAGCCCGTCTTCGATCAGGCCGCGAATGGCGTCCTGCGCCAGATAGGGGTTGATGGCGGACGCGCCATAGCCCAGCAGCGCGGCGAAGTGGTGCACCTCGTGGGGCTCTGCCGTCTCCAGAATCAGGGCCACTGCCGTGCGCCGCTTGGTCCGGACCAGGTACTGGGCCACCGCCGAGACCGCCAGCAGAGAGGGAATGGCCACATGGGTCTCATCCACGCCCCGGTCGGACAAAATCAGCATATTGGCTCCGTCGCGGTAGGCCCGGTCCACGCTGAGCATCAGCTGCTCGAGCGCCTTTTCCAGCTTGGTGCTGCGGTAATACAGAATGGAGATGGTTTGGACCTGGAACCCCTCCCGCCGGATGCTGCGGATCTTCATCATGTCCAGGTTGGTCAGAATCGGATTGTCCACCCGCAGCACATGGCAGTTGGCGGGCTGGTCCTCCAGGATATTTCCCTCCGTGCCCAGGTACATGGTGGTCATGGTCACAATCTCCTCCCGGATGGCGTCGATGGGGGGATTGGTCACCTGGGCAAAGAGCTGCTTGAAGTAGTTGAACAGCGGCTGGTGCCGTTTGGAGAGAATGGCAAGCGGGGCGTCCATCCCCATGGCCGCCGTGGGCTCCTGCCCGTTGAGGGCCATGGGCAGGATCTGCGTTTTCAAGCTCTCATAGGTATAGCCGAAGGCCTTGAGCAGCCGGGCGCGCTCCTCCGGTGTGTAGGTGGGCGCCATGGCGTTTGGAATTTTCAGATCCCGCAGCCGCACCAGCTCGCTGTCCAGCCACTGGCCATAGGGCTGCTGATCGGCGTAGTGCTCCTTCAGCTCCCAGTCCTCCACCACGCGCCCCTGCTTGGTGTCCACCAGCAGCATCTTGCCCGGCGTCAGACGGGATTTTTTGAGGATGTGCTCCGGCGGAATGTCCAGCACCCCCACCTCGGAGGCCAAAATCAGCCGCTTGTCGTCTGTGATGTAGTACCGGCAGGGGCGCAGGCCGTTGCGGTCCAGAACGGCGCCCATCTGATCGCCGTCAGAAAACACGATGGCCGCCGGGCCGTCCCACGGCTCAAGCATCGTGGCGTAATACTCGTAGAAGTCCTTGCGCTTCTGGCTCAGGCTCTGGTTGCCCTGCCACGGCTCCGGAATGGTCAGCATGACCGCCAGCGGCAGATCCATGCCGTTCATGACCAAAAACTCCAGGGTGTTGTCCAGCATGGCCGAGTCGGACCCCTCCTGGTTGATGACGGGCAATACCTTGGCCAGCTCCTTGGAGCTCATCTTGGGCGAGCGGATGGTCTCCTCCCGCGCCAGCATCCGGTCCGCATTGCCGCGGATGGTGTTGATCTCCCCATTGTGGACTATGAGCCGGTTGGGATGGGCCCGCTCCCAGCTGGGATTGGTGTTGGTGGAAAAGCGGGAGTGGACAATGGCAATGGCGGACAGGGTGTCCTCATCTTGCAGATCCAGATAGAACTGCCGCAGCTCCTTGACCAGAAACATGCCCTTGTAGACAATGGTCCGGCTGGAGAGGCTTGGAACATAGATGTTATCACAGCTCTGCTCAAACAGGCGCCGGGCAATGTAGAGCTTCCGGTCAAAGTCCAGCCCGCGGGCCACCTCCTCCGGCCGCCGGATAAACGCCTGCAGGATACAGGGCATACATTCCCTGGCCCGGCTGCCCAGAATCTCCGGCGCCACAGGCACCTCGCGCCAGCCCAGAAAGTCCATCTGCTCTTTCTGGACAATGGTCTCGAAGATCGTCTTGGCCCGCGCCTTCTGCAGCGGCTCCTGGGGCAGAAAAAACATCCCCACGCCGTAGTCCCGTGCGGCGCCCAGCGAGATTCCCAGGGGCTTTGTCACTTTTTTCAGGTACTTATGGGGAATCTGCAGCAGGATCCCGACACCGTCGCCGGTCTTTCCCTCCGCGTCCTTGCCGGCGCGGTGCTCCAGCCGCTCCACGATGGCCAGCGCGTCGCTGACCGTCGCGTGATCCGCTGTGCCGTCCATTCTCACAATGGCGCCGATGCCGCAGTTGTCGTGTTCAAACTGCGCATCATACAGGGGGCCATTGACCTCTTTCCACGGTTTTGCTTGCATGGGGACACCTCCAATGGATGTTTATTTTCCGAGCAGATTCACAATCCGCTCGACCGCCTCTCTTGTCGCGTCCGCACCGCCGAAGGCAGTCAGGCGGATATAGCCCTCTCCGCTGGGGCCAAAGCCGGCGCCCGGCGTCGTCACTACGCCCGCCTCCTTCAAAAGCTTGTCAAAGAACGCCCAGGAACCCATTCCGTCCGGCGTCTTGCACCAGATATACGGCGCGTTGACGCCGCCGTAGACGCACAGCCCGGCATCCTGCAGACCCTGGCGAATCACGCTGGCGTTGCTTAGATAGAACGCGATGGTCTTGCGGATCTGGGCCTGGCCCTCGTCGGTGTAGACGGCCGCCGCAGCGCGCTGAATCACATAGGGCACGCCGTTGAACTTGGTGGTCTGCCGGCGGTTCCACATGGCGTTGAGGCTGACGCCCCCCGCCATCAGCGCCTTGGGGACCACCGTGTAGGCGCAGCGGGTGGCGGTAAAGCCGGCTGTCTTGGAAAAGCTGCGGAACTCAATGGCGCAGCGCTTGGCGCCCTCAATCTCGTAGATGCTGTGGGGAATGTCCGGCTCTGTGATAAACGCCTCGTAGGCCGCGTCGAATAAGATGACAGAGCCGTGCTCCAGCGCGTAGTCCACCCAGCGCTTGAGCTGTGCGCGGGTCGCAGTCACGCCGGTGGGGTTGTTGGGGTAGCACAGGTAGATGAGGTCCGGCGCCTGCTGCGGCAGCGCGGGGGTAAACTGGTTTTCCGCCGTACAGGGCATATAGACAATTTTGGACCAGCGGCCCAGCGCCGGGTCATACTCCCCGGCCCGGCCCGCCATGGCATTGGTGTCCACATAGACCGGATACACCGGGTCGCACACGGCGACCACATTGTCCTGGGAGAACAGATCGCCGATGTTGCCGCAGTCAGATTTTGCGCCGTCGGAGACAAAGATCTCATCGAGCTCCAGCTCCACGCCGCGGGTACGGTAGTCGTGCTCTGCAATCAGGCTGCGCAGAAAGTCATAGCCCTGTTCCGGGCCGTAGCCGCGGAAGGTGTCGGCAGAGGCCATCTCGTCGACGGCCCGGTGCATCGCCGCGATCACCGCCGGGGCCAGCGGCTGCGTCACATCGCCGATGCCCAGCCGGATCAGCTTCTGGGCGGGGTTCGCCTCGGACTGCGCCGCCACGCGGCGGGCAATCTCAGAGAACAAATAGCTGCCCGGCAGCTTCTGATAGTTTGTATTGACTTGAATCATGCCTATATCTCTCCTTATCTGTCTGTCGTCTGAAGATGGGTCAAAAAAAGGCGGGCCCCATGCGGAAGCCCGTCTTCTCCCGCATTGGTACCTCTGTTAAATTGTCACAGTGCAACCTCTCCGTCAAAGACAAAGGCGGCCGGGCCTGTCATAAAGACATGGTTGCTCGCCTCATCCCACCGGATCTGCAGGTTTCCGCCCCGCAGACGCAGTTCCGCCTGCCGCTCGGCCAGACCTGCCAGGACCGCCGCCACAAGGCTTGCCGTGGCGCCGGTGCCGCAGGCCCAGGTCTCCCCCGCGCCGCGCTCCCAGACCCGCATTTGCAGGGTACGGCGGTCGATCACCCGGATAAACTCGGTGTTGATTCTGCGCGGGAACAGCGCATGGTGTTCAAATTTCGGCCCCAGCTTCTCCAGATCCAGCTGGTCGATCTGCGGCAGGAACACCACCGCATGGGGGTTGCCCACGGACACGCAGGTGACGCGGTAGACCGTACCGTCCACCTCGACCGGCACATCCACAAAACGGCGCCCCTCTGCGGCCACCGGGATCCTTTCCGGCTCCAGGACCGGCTCTCCCATGTCCACCGTGACGCTACAGACCACGCCGTCTTCGACTGCCAGCTCCAGCGTCTTGATGCCGGCCAGCGTCTGCACCGTGATCGTCTGCTTGTCGGTCAGGCCGCGGTCGTATACATACTTCCCCACGCAGCGGATGCCGTTTCCGCACATCTCCGCCTGGGAGCCGTCGGCGTTGTAGATCTCCATTTTAAAATCCGCAGCTTCGGACGGGCAAATCAAAATCAGTCCATCCGAGCCGATTCCGCAGCGGCGGTCGGACAGGCGCCTGGCCGCCGCTGCCGGGTCCGGCACTGACTCCTCCAGACAATTGACATAGATATAGTCGTTGCTAATTCCATGCATCTTTGTAAATTTCATGGTTCTTTCCTCCCGGTTCCCTGCGCAAAATGCGCCAGGGCAATCCGGGAAAGTCTGGCTTTCCCGGCTATTTTATCATAGCCAACCAGCCACCGTTCGTCAATGCTCAGTTCCCCTTGGAGAGAAAATCTGCATAGGCATTTTCCAGACCATGCTCGGTGGAGTCCAGGCCCAGCATCTCCTCTTCCGGCGTTACCCGCAGCCCATGGAATTTCCGGATCAGGCAGAAGACAATGCTCATGGCCGCTACGGTATAAACCGCTATGGCAAGCACGCCGAGGCACTGGATGCCGAGCTGGTGGAAACCGCCGCCGTAAAACAGCCCCAGAGTGCCATACTTCTCGTTGGCCGCCAAAAAGCCAATCATCAGTGTACCGGCCATACCGCAGACGCCATGGACCGCCACAGCGCCCACCGGATCGTCGATGTGGCATTTTTTGTCGAGCACCTCAACTGCCACATCCACCAGAATGCCGCACACCGCACCGATCACCGCCGCGCCGACGATATCCACGCTGGCACAGCCCGCCGTCACGCCCACCAGACCGGCCAGCGAAGCGTTCAGGCACATGGAGACATCGGGCTTTCCGTTTTTAATCCAGGTAAAGAGCATGCAGGCCACTGTTGCCACAGCGGGCGCCACTGTTGTGGTGGACAGGATCTGGGCAAGCTCCCCCGGATCGGCCGCCGCAGCGCCGTTGAAGCCGTACCAGCCAAACCACAGGATAAAGACCCCCAGCGCACCCAGCGGAATATTGTGGCCCAAAATTGCGTTGGAGACCAGCTTCCCGTCTCTGTTTTTAGTGTATTTTCCGATTCGCGGCCCCAGCATGGCCGCGCCGATCAGCGCTGTAATGCCGCCCACCATGTGGATGACGGAGGAGCCTGCAAAGTCAATATAGTGCAGCTCCGAGAGCCAGCCGCCGCCCCAGACCCACCCTGCCTCAATGGGATAGACCACCAGTGAAATCACAGCGGAGTAGAT
This sequence comes from Clostridiales bacterium, assembly GCA_019421975.1. Classification (GTDB taxonomy): domain Bacteria; phylum Bacillota; class Clostridia; order Oscillospirales; family Oscillospiraceae; genus CAKTFW01. The sequence continues at coordinate 12,848 of JAHZEE010000015.1, forward strand.
GCAATAGGCCGAAAACTTGGTGCGCTCGGCCATGGCGCCGGAGACAATGGTCGCAGCGGTGGCACAGAACATCAGCTGGAAGTAAAAGGAGGACCAGTCAAAATTCTCAAAGTCTGTGAACAGACTGTATTCCGGCTTTCCAATCAGGCCGAAAAAGGTGTGCTCTCCCATCATCAGGCCATAGCCCAGCCCCATAAACACGATGGTCCCAATGCAGAAATCCATCAAATTCTTCATCAAAATGTTGCCGGCATTTTTGGCGCGGGTAAAGCCCGTCTCCACCATTGCAAATCCGCACTGCATGAAAAACACCAGCGCCGCGCCCATCAAAAACCAAATACTCATATCCATACTTCTTCCCCCTTACATCCGGCGAAAAAAACGGAGGCACTGCTCCCGCTTCCTGCGGGAAAGCAACCTCCATTGATCGCATCTTATCCTCTTTTTCACTGCGTTCAGATCGCCGCTTCTCCCATCTCGCCGGTCCGAATCCGCATTGCGTCCTCCACATGGTAGACAAAAATTTTGCCGTCCCCAATGGAGCCTGTCGAAAGATTTTTTTGGATCAGCTGCATCAGCTGTGCAACCTTCTCATCCGGCACCACGGTTTCCACCCGCAGCTTCGGCAGCATGTTGACGCCATACTCCACACCGCGGTAAATCTGTGTTCGTCCCTTTTGATTGCCGTAGCCCATGATGTTTGTCACCATGATACCCGAGACGCCCTCTGCGCTGAGAATCTCCTTCAGAACCTCCAGCCGCTCCGGTTTGATTATAATTTCAAGCTTTTTCATCTCTTACAGAACTCCTTTCCGGTTTCCGTCCTGCTCTAACCACTGCTGCGGATCCTGCAGCAGCCGGGCCGCCATCTGAAAGATCGGCACCCCATGCCGCATGCTCTGCCGCTGCAGCCAAGTGTGTGCCTGCGGCTCTGAAAGCCCCCCGCCTGCCATCAAAAGCGCTTTCGCCTGCCGGATCAACGCCTCCTGCTGCTCCGTGCGCGGGGGGCGCCGGTCTGTCCTGCGATTTTTCTCCAGAAGCGCCGCCACGGCGCCGATAAAATCACGGCGGGAGACCGGCATGGCGAGCTTGGCGATCCGTGCGTCTGTCACAAGCTCCAGGTTGGCGGCCGAGGCGACCATCAGCACCGGAACCTGCGGCGGCAGCAGCTCTGCAAGCGAGGCGCACGGGCCGTCCGGCAGTTTAAACCCACAGATCACCAGAACCTGCCGCTGGTCGCTCCAGCGCAAAACCTCTGCGCAGCTGCCGCAGACCGCAGCGATATGAAATCCGCCCAGCTTCAGGCTCTCGCTGATTTTCTGCGCCACTGTCTGTCGGTCAAACGCAACAATCATGCGCTCCATACCGCTTCCCTTCCTCTCAGGCGGCTCAATAGCGCGCCAGGTAGTTCTCCAGCTCCCATTGGCTCACATTGGTCCGGTAGGCGTCCCACTCCTGCGTCTTGCCCTCGATGTAGGCGCTGGCCACATGCTCTCCCAGGGTGTCCAGAATCAGCGGATCCGCCTTCAGGGCCTCCAGCGCATCTTGCAGGGTGCCGGGCAGGCTCTCAATGCCTCTGCCCGCTCTGGTGGCCGGGTCCATGGCAAAGATATTGTCGTTGACGGCCTCCGGCGCCTCCAGCTTTCGCTCAATTCCGTCCAGGCCGGCTCTCAGGCACACCGCCAGGGTCAGATACGGGTTGCAGCTGGGATCCGGGCTGCGCAGCTCCACCCGGGTTCCATTGCCTCTGGCCGCCGGAATCCGAATCAGTGCGCTGCGGTTTTTGGCCGACCAGGCCATATAGCACGGCGCCTCATAGCCCGGCACCAGGCGCTTGTAGGAATTGACCAGCGGATTGGCAATGGCGGTGATCGCCTTCAGATGCGTCAGGATGCCGGCAATGTAGTGATACGCTGTCTCAGAGAGTCCCAACGGGCCGTCTGGATCGGCAAAGGCATTTTTCCCGTCACAGAACAGGGACATATTGGTGTGCATGCCGCTGCCGTTGATGCCAAAAATCGGCTTCGGCATAAAGGTCGCGTGCAGGCCACTCTGCTGGGCGTAGGTCTTGACCGCCAGCTTAAAGGTCATGATGCGGTCCGCCGTCGTCATGGCATCGGCATACTTGAAGTCGATCTCGTGCTGGCCCCGCGCCACCTCGTGGTGGGAGGCCTCAATCTCAAAGCCCATCTGCTCCAGCCCCAGGCAGATCTCCCGACGCACGCTCTCACCGTGATCGATGGGGGTCAGGTCAAAATATCCCGCCTCATCCTGGGTCTGGGCCGTCGGGCGGCCGGCCTCATCGGTGTGGAACAGGAAGAACTCGCACTCGGGTCCCACCTGGAAGCTGTATCCCAGCTGCGCGGCATGATCCACCGCCCGCTGCAGCACGCCGCGCGGATCGCCCACGAAGGCTGAGCCGTCCGGGTTGTGGACTGAGCAGATGAGCCGCGCCACCCTGTCTTGCTGCGGCCGCCACGGGAAGACCACAAAGCTGTCCAGGTCCGGATGGGGATACTGGTCGGACTCCTCAATGCGGACAAAGCCCTCAATGGAGCTGCCGTCAATCATGATCTGATTGTTGACCGCCTTTTCAATTTGGGACGCTGTGATCGCCACATTTTTCAGCGTGCCAAAGACATCGGTAAACTGCATTCGGATGAACTGGATGTCCTCCTCCTGCACCTTGCGAATGATGTCCTCCTTTGTGTATTTTGCCATAATATTG
>JAHZEE010000150.1 GCA_019421975.1 Clostridiales bacterium
AGCGGGTTGCTCAGGCCGTGGGTTGCGACCAGGCCCTGCACATACTCGGTGTTATAAAACGCCAGACAGATGTAGACCATGAAGAACACCGTATTGAGCAGCGGAGCCGACAGAGCGCCGATGAAATAGCTCACGATGTTGCCGCGGGTGACCTTGCTGAGAAGCCGGAACACCCAGCCCACGCAGAAGCCCATCAGAATCCGCATGACGACACACAGGATAAAGGTATGGACCACGCTGACCTGCAAGAGTGTGCTGGTCATGACCGACGCGCCGGTGATGGCGTCCTTGAAGCTGACGGCGCCAAAGACCGCGCCTAAAACGGCGCCGGCGGTTGGCCCCAGCAGAATGGCGCCCACGGCGATGGGGACGGTCAAAAACGACATGTACAGCGGGCCCACCGGCACGCTGCCCAGTCCCACGGCTTTCATCGCCAGCTCAATGGCGATGAGCATCGCGATCTCCACCATGTAGCGAATGGTCTCGCTCTGCTTCTGACGCGGTGCGTTCGACGACAGATTTTTCATATTCAATTCCTCCTGCTGCCACTCCCGTTCGGGATATGACGCAAATTTACTGTGCACTGCACAGCCGCTGCTATTTTATGTTTTTTTTCTCAGAAGGTCAATGGTTTTTGTAATATTTTTTGTTTACACTCCAATTATTATTTGATATATTGAGAATACTTCTGAAATCGAGGTGTTTTTCCATGCTCAAAGGCAAAACCGTACTGCTCGGCGTGTGCGGCGGCATCGCGGCCTACAAGGCGGCGTATCTGGCCTCCGCGCTGGTGAAGCAGCACGCCAATGTCCATGTGCTCATGACCCGCAACGCCACGGCGTTCATCACGCCCCTGACCTTCGAGACCCTGACGGGCAATAAGGTCTCAGTCGACACCTTTGACCGCAATTTTCAGCACAAGACCGAGCACATCTCCCTGTCGGACCAGGCGGACCTTGTCATCGTCGCGCCCGCCACGGCCAATGTGCTGGCAAAGCTGGCCCACGGTCTGGCGGACGACATGCTGACAACCACCATTCTGGCCTGCGACTGCCCGAAAATCGCCGCGCCCGCCATGAATACCCGGATGTATGAGAATCCGGTGACGCAGGACAACCTGCTCCGGCTGCGCCACTACGGCTGGGAGCTGGTGGAGCCGGCAGAGGGCCGCCTGGCCTGCGGCGTGGTCGGCAAGGGCAAGATGCCGGAGCCGGAGGCGCTTTTGCAGGCGGTTCTGCACGCGCTGGCCCACGAGAAGGACATGGCCGGCCTGCGGGTTCTGGTGACAGCCGGCCCCACACGGGAGGCGCTGGACCCGGTGCGCTACCTCTCCAACCGCTCCACGGGCAAGATGGGCTATGCCATCGCCGAGGCGGCCGCGGCCCGCGGCGCGCAGGTGACGCTCATCTCCGGCCCCACGGAGCTGACGCCGCCCGCCTATGCGGAGTTTGTGCCCGTCGTCTCCGCGGCGGACATGTTCCAGGCCGTCACCAGCCGCAGCGAGGCCAGCGACATCATCATCAAGGCCGCGGCCGTGGCGGACTACACGCCCTGCGCCGTGGCAGAGGACAAGATCAAAAAGTCGGACGACGACCTCTCCATCCCGCTGCAGCGCACGCAGGACATCCTGGGATACCTGGGCGCGCACCGCCGGGCAGGACAATTCCTCTGCGGCTTCTCCATGGAGACGCGGGACATGCTGGAGAATTCGGCCAAGAAGCTCCAAAAGAAGCATGTGGACATGATTGCCGCCAACAATGTGAAGGACCCAGGCGCGGGGTTTGGCACCGACACCAACCTTTTGACGCTCATCACCGCTGACGGCATCCGGGAGCTGCCGCTTCTCTCCAAGCTGGAGGCGGCGCACCTGCTGCTGGATGAAATTTTGCAGCGGCGCACCCAGTAAAAAACAGGCGCCACACCGTTTGGTGTGGCGCCTGCTCTGTGATGGGAGCGGCGCCGCTGCGAGGGGTCCAGCCCGCAGCGGCGCCTGTGTCATTTCTGCACTCCCTGTTCGGAGATTAGGCCCATGGCCTGTGCAATATCCAGGTTGACGCCCAGCACATTGACCCGCTCCTCACCGAACACGCCCAGGGTCTTGCCCTCGGTGTTGTCGGCAACGATCTGGCGGATCTCCGTCTCAGACAGGCCGGAGGCGGCGGCCACAGCTGCAACCTGCACCTCGGCCGCGGCCGGGGAGATATGCGGGTCCAGTCCGGAGCCGGAGGCCGTCACCAGATCGGTCGGAATGTCCTCACGGTTCAGGCCGGGATTTGCGGCCAAAAATTCGTCGATGTCTGCCTCCACGCGCTCCGTCAGCGCCGGATTGGAGGGGCCATAGTTGTTGGAGCCAGAGCTGAGGCCGGCAAAGTCGCTGCCGTCATTGTAGTACTGGTTGCCCTCCTCGTCCTCGTAATAGGTATTGTAGTTGTAGGCAGAGGGGCGGCACTTCATGAAATACGGCTCTGTGAAGTCCTGGCCGACAAACGCAGCGCCGACCGCTTCCCCGTCGGCCGTCAGCAGGCTGCCGTCTGCCTGGTGGGGAAAGAGCACCGCAGACAGGCCGCTCAGCAGCAGCGGAAACAGCAGGCCGCAGATCAGCAGCAGCACCAGCGTGGTCAGCACCGATTGGCGTACACTGTGCAAAAAGCCCTTTTTTGTCTCATTCATATCGGGGATGCCTCCTCACAGTCCCAGCACCGCCAGAAGCGGGCAGATCAGGATGTCGATGATTTTGATGCCAATAAAGGGGGTGATGATGCCGCCGATGCCGTAGATCATCATATTCCGGGCCAGCATCTTGCCGGAGGACATCGGGCGGTACTTGACGCCCTTCAGGGCCAGCGGGATCAGGCAGGGAATGATGATGGCGTTGAAGATCAGGGCCGACAGAATGGCGCTGTAGGTGGTGGACAGATTCATGATGTTCAGCACGCTCAGCTGCGGAATGGCCATCATAAACATGGCGGGGATGATCGCGAAGTACTTTGCGATGTCGTTTGCAATGGAGAAGGTGGTGAGGCTGCCGCGGGTGATGAGCAGCTGCTTGCCGATCTCCACCACCTCCAGGATCTTCGTGGGATCGGAGTCCAGGTCCACCATGTTGGCGGCCTCCTTGGCGGCGGTGGTACCGCTGTTCATCGCCAGGCCCACATTGGCCTGCGCCAGTGCCGGCGCGTCGTTGGTGCCGTCGCCGGTCATGGCGACGACCTTGCCCTCGGCCTGCTCTTTCTTGATCACATCGATCTTGTCCTCCGGCTTGCACTCTGCGATAAAGCCGTCGACGCCGGCCTCCTTTGCGATGGTCGCTGCAGTCAGGGGGTTATCGCCTGTACACATAATGGTCTTGATGCCGATGGCGCGCAGGCGGGCAAACCGCTCGGTCATGCCGGGCTTCACGGTGTCCTTCAGGTAGATGACGCCGAGAATCCGGCTGCCCTCGCAGACGACCAGCGGTGTGCCGCCCAGAGAGGCGATCTTGTCAACCTGCGTGTGCAGATCAGCGGGGATTTTGCCGCCCAGCGCGGCGACATGGCGTTCGATGGCGTCAGCCGCACCCTTGCGAATCTGGGTGCCATCCGGCAGATCCACGCCGCTCATGCGGGTCTGGGCCGTGAAGGCGATAAACTGTGCCCCCTCGGGCGCAGTGCTGGTGTCTTTCAGCCGGCGGGCCAGCTCCAGGGTGGATTTGCCCTCGGGCGTCTCATCGTGCAGGCTCGTGAGGGCCGCGCAGCGTGCCAGCTCCCGGGCGGCTGCACCGCCCACCGGAAAGAACTCAGAGGCCAGGCGGTTGCCATAAGTGATGGTGCCGGTCTTGTCCAGAATCATCGTGTCCACATCGCCGCAGGCCTCGACAGCCTTACCGGACATGGCAATGACATTGAACTGGGTGACCCGGTCCATGCCGGCAATGCCGATGGCAGAGAGCAGGCCGCCGATGGTGGTCGGAATCAGGCAGACCATCAGCGCAATCAGGGTGGAGGTCTGGAGCTGAACGCCCGAGTAGCGGCTCATGGGATACAGCGTCACAATGACGATCAGAAAGATGATGGTCAGAGAGACCAGCAGGGTGTTCAGCGCGACCTCGTTGGGCGTTTTCTTTCTGGAGGCGCCCTCCACCAGTGCGATCATCCGGTCGAGAAAGCTGTTGCCGGCCTCGGAGGTGATCTGGATTTTCAGCCAGTCGGAGACCACGGTGGTGCCGCCTGTGACGGAGCAGAAGTCGCCGCCGGACTCGCGGACCACCGGCGCAGACTCTCCGGTGATTGCGGACTCATCCACCGAGGCGATGCCCTCAATGACCTCGCCGTCGCCGGGGATG
>JAHZEE010000151.1 GCA_019421975.1 Clostridiales bacterium
CACATGCCCCTATGTAAAACGGATTCACGAGATTGTCGCCGGCGCCGCGCAGGAGGGCAGGAGGGTGATCATTCTGGGCCATCGGGCGCATCCGGAGGTGGAGGCCATTGCAGGCTGGTGCGAGGCGCCGGTGGTCGTGGAGACGCCGGAGGAACTGGCCGCATGGCTGCACGATCCGCAGACGGATTGCAGCCAGCCGCTGCTCATGGTCAGCCAGACGACAAATACGCAGAAACTTTTGAAATGTTCTGTGAATTTTTTAAAAAAAGAGTGTACAAATCCTAAAATTTACGATACAATATGTTTTGCGACAGAGAATCGTCAGAAAGAGGCCGCAGCCCTTTCACAAACCTGCGACGCAATGGTGGTCATCGGCGACAAATACAGCTCCAACACGGGGCGTTTGGCAGAAATCTGCAGAGAGTTCTGCGGGCAGGTGAGCCTGATCGAATCATGCGACGAGTTGGATATGCGGCATTTTGCAGGTGCTTCGACTGTTGGCATTACGGCTGGCGCGTCTACGCCGTCTTGGATCATAAAGGAGGTCAACAACAAAATGAGTGAAGAGAACATTGTGGGAGGCGCTGCCCAGGAGGAGAACTTTGCCGAGCTCCTCGAGCAGTCCTTCAAAACTTTAAATAATGGAGAGAAAGTAACTGGCATTATCACCTCGATTACCCCGACTGAGATCTATGTGGATCTGGGAACCAAGCATGCCGGCTACATCCCCACCAGCGAGTTCAGCGACGCCGGCAAGCCGGTAGAGGAGCTGTTCAAGCCGGGCGATGAGATTGAGGCCATCGTGGTCCGTGTCAACGACATGGAGGGCACGGTCATCCTGAGTAAGAAGCGTCTGGACGCTGCAAAGTTTTGGGATGAGATTGAGCAGATCTGTGAGGACAAGACCACGGTCGAGGGCACCATCACAGAGGAGAACAAGGGCGGCCTGGTGGCGGATGTCAAGGGCGTGCGCGTCTTTATCCCGGCGTCCCAGACCGATGTGCCCAGAGGCAACGACCTGTCCGTGCTGCTGCACAAGAAGGTTCAGATGAAGATCACCGAGGTCAACCGCAGCCGCCGCAGAGTGGTGGGCTCCATCCGCGCGGTGAGCGCCGAGACCCGCAAGGCGGCCAGCGAGAAGATCTGGTCCGAAATCGAGGTCGGCAAGAAGTACCAGGGTACCGTCAAGAGCCTGACCTCTTACGGCGCATTTGTGGACATCGGCGGCGTGGACGGCATGGTACATGTGTCCGAGCTGAGCTGGAACCACATCAAGAACCCGGCTGAGGTCGTCTCTGTGGGCGACACCATTGAGGTCTATGTCATTGCACTCGATCCGGAGAAGAAAAAGATTTCCCTGGGCTACAAGACCGCTGAGACGAATCCCTGGACGGTCTTTACCAACAACTACAAGGTTGGCGATATCATCAAGGTCAAGGTGGTTCGGATGATGACCTTCGGCGCCTTTGCCGAGATCATTCCGGGCGTGGATGGCCTGATCCATATTTCTCAGATTTCCGATCACCGGATTGGAAAGCCGGAGGATGTCCTGTCTGAAGGCCAGGAGGTCGAGGTCAAGATCATCGACATTGACACGGAGAAAAAGCGGATCTCCCTTTCCATTCGCGCGCTGCTGGAGCAGCCTGCACCGGCAGAGGAGCTGGTACAGGCGCCTGCGGACGAGCCGGAGACCGCGACCGTCTACAGCACCGAGCATCCGATTGAGGGCCAGGAAAAGGCTGGCGACGAAGAATAACAGCACTTGAAAGGCCCAGGCTAATTCCTTTAGCCTGGGCCTTTTTACGGAATTTGGCCGAGATTAGAATTTTGGCCGGATTTTGACAGAGGCCGTAAAGACAGCTGACTGTCCCGGCCGCGGATCTGACATATAAATTGAGTGAAGTAGACCACATGGATCAGATGAAGGCACGCATCTGATGAGACATAGTGATTGGGAGGGAAGGATATGAGCAGACTTTCAGTGGTATCCACTGACGAGGTAAATGCCACAACAGAGCGGCTGTTGAAGGAATTTACCCAGCGAATCACCGCAAACCCACCCGGTGTATGCCCGGTGGATATGCAGCTGGCGTTTTTAAAGGTCTGTCACGCGCAGACCTGCGGCAAGTGTGTTCCATGCCGCATTGGACTGGGAATCCTGGAGGAGCTTCTGGAGAGCGTTCTGGACAACACGGCCACGATGGAGACGCTGCAGATCATCGAACACACGGCGGTCAATATCAAGAATTCGGCGGACTGCGCCATTGGCTTTGAGTCGGCGCGGATGGTTTTGGCGGGCCTGGAGGGATTCCGGGAGGACTACATCTCCCATGTCCGGCATCACCAGTGTACCGGAACCTTCGAGCAGCCGATTCCCTGTGTGACGCTCTGCCCGGCCAATGTGGATATTCCGGGGTATATCGCACTGGCCGGCGCTGGCCGGTGCGAGGATGCGGTTCGTCTGATCCGCAAGGACAATCCGTTCCCGACCGCATGCGCGCTGATCTGTGAGCACCCCTGCGAGAAGCGGTGCCGGAGAAATATGATCGACGACTCCATCAATATCCGGGGCATGAAGCGCTACATTGTGGATAAGGCGCATACGGATGGGGTGCCGGTGCCGGCCTGCGCGGCGCCGACTGGAAAGCGCGTTGCGATCATCGGCGGCGGCCCTGCCGGACTGACGGCGGCGTATTTCCTGCAGCTGATGGGGCACCAGACGACGATCTTTGAAGAGAAAAAGCAGCTGGGCGGTATGCTGCGCTACGGCATTCCGAATTACCGGTTCCCCCGGGAGCGCCTGCAGGAGGATATCGACGCGATTCTCTCCACCGGCGTGGAGGTCAAGCTGAATACAAACATTGGAACGCAGGCCCTCAACGCCATCTATGAGGAATACGATGCGGTGTTTATCGCCATTGGCGCCCATTCGGACAAGAAGCTCAAGCTGGAGGGCGAGGACAGCAACCATGTGATCTCCGCCGTGGATATGCTCCGCGAGATTGGAGACGGGGCCTATCCAGACTTTACAGGCAAGCGCGTCATCGTGGTCGGCGGCGGCAATGTGGCGATGGACTGCGCCAGAACGGCGGTCCGGGCCAGGGCGAAGACGGTGAGCATCGTATACAGAAGGCGCCAGGAGGACATGACGGCGCTGCCTGCAGAGGTCGAGGGGGCCATTGCCGAGGGCATTGAGCTGCTCACGCTCCGCGCGCCGATCCGCGTGGAGGCGGATGCCCAGGGGAACGCAGCTGCCCTGTGGGTGCAGCCCCAGATGATCAGCAATGTGCGGGACGGCCGGCCGGCGCCCAAACGCGCCAACAAGCTCGAAGAGCGGTTGGAGTGCGATGTGGTCCTCGTGGCGGTCGGACAGGATATCGACTCAGAGCCGTTTGAAAAGGCGGGGATCTCCACAAAGCGGGGCCAGCTGCAGGCGGATGCCACAGGGGCGCTGAACCGCGTGGGGATGTATGCCGGCGGCGACTGCGTCTCCGGCCCGGCCACGGTCATCAAGGCCATTGCGGCGGGCAAGGTGGCCGCTGCCAATATCGACGAATTCCTCGGCTTCCACCACGAGATTTCGGTGGATGTGGAGATCCCGGAGCCGCTGCTCAATGACAAGATCCCCTGTGGACGGGTCAATCTGGCGGAGCGGGAGTCCTGGGCCCGCAGAACGAACTTCGAGGGGATCGAGTACACGATGAGCGAGGAAGAGGCCCAGCAGGAGGCGAGCCGCTGCCTGCGGTGCGACCGCCATGGGTGCGGTGTATTGAGAGGAGGCAGACGGGAGCGGTGGTAAATTTAACAGTCAATCATAAAAAGGTACAGGTGCCGGAGGGGACGACCATTTTAGAGGCCGCCAGAGTGGCCGGCATCAAGATTCCGACGCTCTGCTTTCTGAAGGACATCAACGAGATCGGCGCCTGCCGGGTCTGCTGTGTGGAACTGGCGGGCAAGGAGACGCTGGTCTCCTCCTGCAACACCAAGGTGGAAGAGGGCATGGAGGTGCTGACGAGCAGCCAGAAGGCACGGCACACCCGCAGAATGAACCTCCAGATCATCCTGTCCCAGCACGATTTCCGGTGTGCGGCCTGCCAGAGAAACGGCAACTGCACGCTGCAGAAGATCTGCTCGGATATGAATATCAACAATATGCCCTTCCAGCAGTCCTTTGAAAAGCGCGACTGGGATCTGAACTTCCCGCTGATCCGGGACGCCGGAAAGTGTATCAAGTGTATGCGCTGCGTGCAGATCTGCGACAATGCTCATGTACGGTAAGGAAGCAAGCAACCGAAAACAAGAGATAGACCGC
>JAHZEE010000152.1:0-2884 GCA_019421975.1 Clostridiales bacterium
GCGCCACCATCCACTGGGTGGATGCCGCCACCGCCGTGGACGCCGAGGTGCGCCTCTACGACAACCTGTTCCTCGACGCAGACCCCGACGGCGCGGACAAGGACTTTCTGCAGTGTCTGAACCCCGACTCTCTGCAGGTGCTGACCGGCTGCAAGGTGGAGCAGAGCCTTCGGGACGCCCGCTTCCCCGCCTCGTTCCAGTTTTTGCGTCAGGGCTATTTCTGCCTGGACAACCGCGACAGCGCGCCCGGCCACCTGGTCTTTAACCGGGCCGTCAGCCTCAAAGACAGCTTTAAACCCAAACAGGCATAAAGGAAGCGTTTTCTCATGGTAATCATTGATCCCCAGAAGTGCATTGGATGCGGTCTTTGCGCCACAGACTGCTTCAGCCGCAACCTCAAGCTGGCTGACGGCAAGATGACAGTCAAGCGCGCGTGTATGGAGTGTGGCCACTGTGTCGCTCTTTGTCCGGTCCGGGCTGTCACCATCTCAGACGATCCCGACGAGCCGCTCTACGATTATGACCCCAAAACGATGACCTTAGACCCCGACAATCTGCTCCGCTTCATCCAATTCCGCCGCAGCTGCCGCGACTTCCGGCCCCAGCCGGTCGAGCGGGAGAAGTGGGAGATGATGCTGCAGGCCGGCCGGTTCACCGCCACCGGCAGCAATCTGCAGGATGTGAGCTACTACATTGTGCAAGACCGGCTGGAGGAATTCAAGCCGCTGGTCTGGGAGGGGCTTCACAGCATCACGCCCGCCGCGGCCCGCGGGGAGCTGGCGGACATCGACCCCACCGCGCAGACCTATGCCCACATGTGGCAGCGGTGCTATGAAAAATATCGTCAGAACCCCAAGGAGGATGCGATGTTTTTCAACGCCCCTGCGGTGCTTGTCATCGCAAGCAAGCTGGCGCACCACTCGGAGCTGGTGGCCTCCAAGGTGGAGCTCATGGCCTACGCTCAGTCGCTCGGCTGTCTCTACACCGGATTCGTCCGGCGCGGCATCACCTACGGCAGTCAGGCGCGGGCGTTTCTGGGCCTCACCGGTGGGGAGAACATCACCTGTATGCTGATGGGCTATCCGACGCACCGGTATCTGCGCACCGTCCCCCGCAGGGCTGTACAGGCCCATTGGTTTTAAACAGACGCGGCCCGGAGATGTTTCTCCGGGCCGCGTTTTATCCGCCTTCATTGTGTGCGCGCCAGGGTGATCAGAACCAGCTCCGGGTTGTTGTTCACCCGAAACGGGAACAGGCTGTTCCCAAGGCCGCGACTCACCACCATGGTGGTATTTCCCTCTGAATAGGCGCCGGCATCGTAGGTCGGGAATACCCCCTGATCAGGCGCAAAAAGGCCCCCGATCACCGGCAGCCGGAACTGACCGCCGTGGGCGTGTCCGCTCAGCACCAGCTCTGCGCCGCACGCCACATAGGTGTCAAACAGCTCCGGCCGGTGAGAGAGCAGCAGCGTGAAGGCGCCGTCAGCAGGCATCAGCGCCTGCAGGATCCCGGCTGTGTGCTCCTCTTCAGAAAAGGACGGGTCATCCAGCCCTACTATGGCGATCGTTTCGCCGTCCCGTTCTATTTCCGCCGCTTCATTCCGCAGGATTGTCACGCCCGCCTGTTCCATCGCGGCCTCCAACGCCGGGTAGTCCGCAATGCGCGACTCATGGTTGCCTGTCACATAGTAGACCGGCGCAATCTGAACCGCCTCGCGCACAAATGCAAGGGCACACTCCAGATCCGTGCGGCGGGAGTCCACCAGATCCCCGGTCAGCGCGATGAGATCCGGCTCTGCCTGGCGCAGCTTTTCCAGCAGCCGCGCATTTCCCGCCCCAAATTCCGCATTGTGCAGATCTGAGACCTGCGCGATGGTATAGCCCGCAAAGGCCGCCGGCAGATTTCCGCTCTGCACCTGCAGCTCGGTACACTGGATGGACAGGTTTCCCCAGAGGATCCAGCCGGTCAGTGCCAGCACAGCCAGCCCCAGCGCCGCACGCCGCACCCGTTTTTTCCGCATCTGCACCGCTCCTCTCACGCACATTCTGTCCTGAAGTATACCACAGATGCCCGTTGCAATTTCAAACAGTCTGTAACAATTTCAGCAAAAAGCGCCCATCTGAGACGGGCGCTCTGATCCGCTTATTCCTCAAGTGTGAACTCCCAGGCGCAGCCGCAGCTCTCATCGGTCACATCGGGATAGCAGGACAGACATTTGCATGTGATCCGGTCGTCAATCTCGTCGGCAAAGCCCGCATACTCCTCCAATCCCACCGGTTTGCAGGGGTGGTACGGCATCCCCTTGCGGCGGCGGGCCGTCTGAACCCGGCAGACATTCATCCGATAGATCAGCTTGCCCTCCTCCCGGATGACCTGGTCCTGATTGAGATGGGCATAAAACCGCAGTGCCAGCGCCTGCTCCAGCCCGTCGAGCCCCGGCCGCTCGGGCAGGTTCAAAAATTGCTTGATCCGGCGCGCCTCAATCCGCGTGTAGCGGATCCAGGCCTGGCCGTCGTGGTACATGGCCTCCTCCATGCCGAACTTGCGCTCGATGGATTGAAACCACACGCCGTCCAGCGCCAGCCAGTTCTTGGCCATCATGCTCACCAGATCGCACAGCTGTTCCTTGGAGAACTCCCTGAGAATTTCCTGACTCATGCTTGTATGTACTCCCTTTCTGTACCGGCCGCCGGCCGGAAGCTTTACTCCATAAACCGCAGATTGAGATCCACCGGCGTCTCGATCCCCGGCACAACCCCGGACTCGGTGTACTGCCACCAGGTGAACCGGTAGCGAAAGCTGGGGGTGTCCGCATATTCCGCCAGCCAGAACTCATAGTCCTGCAAATCCGGCAGATTGAGCAGCTGATACCCCGTGTGCTGTC
>JAHZEE010000152.1:2894-4262 GCA_019421975.1 Clostridiales bacterium
GTCCAAAATAGCCGCCGGCCGTCCAGCCCGCCTCCTCGATGGTCTGGCAGAACGCCGCAGCACAGGCGGTCACGGTCTGCGCATCCACCCCGGCCGTTCTCGCCTCCTGGGTCGTGAGCTCCCAGTCATAGAACACCGGAAGCTGCACATCATATCCGTCGATCCACTGCAGTACATATTCCGCCTCCTCCCGGGCCTCTGTCTCACTGATGGCCTGGGAGAAAAAATAGACGCCGGTCTGAAGGCCCGCACCCTGCGCGCCTTCCATATTTTGCAGGTAATAGTCGTCCAGATACAGCCCGCCGCTGGTATAGCCGCGATACCCCAGACGCACAATGGCAAACTCCACCCCCGCCGCCTGGACTGCCTGCCAGTCGATCTGCCCCTGGTAGACGGAAACATCCACACCGAGGCTTGCAGTCCGGGCGCCGTCGTCATAGCTCAGAAATCCGTCCTGCTCGGAAAACGCCTCCAGGGCGTAGTCATTCTTGGGCAGCAGCTCCTCCTCGGTCCGGCCGGGCTGGGATGCCGGCTCCCCGCAGCCGCCCAAAATCAGCAGCAGCGCCAGTGTACACAGCAGCATACCCCGGCGCAGTTTCTTCTTTTTTTTCAGATACATCCCTGTCTCCTCCGTATACTGCATCAGTATAGCACGAAACAGGGCCGTCGAAAAGGGCGGATTTTTGGATTCTTTTTCCTAAATTTAGAAATTTTCATTGTTTCCCGCATAAAAATCGGGTATAATACGGGATAAGCTTGGAGTGTTCTCACCATTAGGAGGGATTTAATATGGATATGGAAGACCAGGAGCATGAGCGCACAGAAAAAATGATTGAAGCACGCCGCGCACGCCGGGCGGAGCTGCGCCGGAAGCGGATTCGGAACCAGCGCATTGCACTGGGTGTGGCAGTGCTGGTGCTGGTGCTCATCATTGTGCTGATCGTCCGCGGATGCAGCTCGGCTCAGGACCCCGGAACCACAAACCAGGACGACACCACAGGGCAGGGCGACCAGACGCAGGTGCAACTGCCCACCACGCCCAACACCTCAACCGTCACTCTGAGCGCTGTGGGCGATCTCATGGTCTACGACGACCAGATGCAAGATGCCCCGCAGACCGATGGGTCGTATGATTTCTCCCACTATTTTTCCAATGTGTCCAGCCTTCTGAGCGCGTCCGATCTCACGGTTGGAAATCTGGAGGCCACCTTCTCCGGCACGCCGTATGAGGGCAGGCCGAACTTCCGGGCGCCGGAGTCTCTGGCCACCAATCTGGCAGCTGTCGGCTTTGATGTGCTTCAGACCGCCAACACCTATTCTATTCAGAACGGCCTTGCCGGGCTCACCAGCACCATCCGCTATATCACG
>JAHZEE010000153.1 GCA_019421975.1 Clostridiales bacterium
GAGATTTGTGATTATTTTGAAATTTCTCTGTCGGAATTTTTTGATACTGAAAATCAGGCACCTACTGAAATAAATGCCATTTCAAAAGAGCTTTCCAAGTATTCTTCAGAGTCCTTGAAAGGTCTTTTAAAAATTGTGCAGCATACAGACCAAGCTGCTCTGGATGCGCTTTTGGATATTGTTTATAGAGTGAATGCGGATCAGAAATAAGAGATTTCCCCAGGTGGGGGAGTCTCTTATTTTTTATGGGGGTGCTGTGGCACCTCCCCTCAAGGGGAGGCTTGCGGGGGTGTTGAGCAGGTCGGGAAGCCTCCCCTGGAGGGGAGGTGGCATGGCGGAGCCATGACGGAGAGGTGGCCCCGCCGCACCTCCTCACAACAGACACCTCTCAGTCGGCTTCGCCGACAGCCACTTGCGGTATTTGAATTTTATCGCACAGTCCCCCGGACTGTGCGACCCTCAAGGGGAGCCTTTGGGGGGAGGCGGCGGTATTTGGTTTGGGAAAACGCGAAATCTTTCCAAACTGTTAGAATCCTGAAAGATTGTGGAAAGATTGTTCTGATAGGATAGAGCCATCAAAGGGAGCAATCCATCTCAACAAGGAGCGAGCACATATGATTTTACAGACTGTGGATTTGAAAAAATACTATGGCGCGGGGGAGAACCAGGTGAAGGCCCTCGACGGTGTGAATCTGGGGATCGAGCAGGGGGAATTTGTGGCGATTGTCGGCACCTCCGGCTCCGGCAAGTCGACCCTGCTGCACATGCTGGGCGGCCTGGACCGGCCCACCTCGGGCAAGGTCCTGGTGGACGGGGAGGAGATCTTTTCCCTGAAGGATGAGGCGCTGACCATCTTCAGACGCCGGAAGATCGGATTTGTGTTCCAGGCCTACAACCTGGTGCCGGTCCTGTCGGTCTATGAGAACATCGTCCTGCCCATCGGGCTCGACGGCGGCAGCGTGGACGAGCGCTATGTGCAGGAGGTGATCGGCGCGCTGGGCCTGGAGCGAAAGCTGCAGAGCCTGCCAAACCAGCTCTCCGGCGGCCAGCAGCAGCGCGTGGCCATCGCCAGAGCGCTGGCCACAAAGCCCGCCATCGTCCTGGCCGACGAGCCGACCGGCAATCTCGACAGCAGGACCAGCCAGGATGTGCTGGGCCTCATGAAGGTGACGGGGCAGAAATTTGGCCAGACCATGGTGATGATCACCCACAACGAGGAGATCGCCCAGCTGGCCGACCACATCATCCGCATCGAGGACGGCCGCATTGTGGTGCGGTGAGGGGGCGGCAGAATGAGAGTTTCCAACGGAGCGTGCGTGCGCCATCTGAGCCGGCGGACCCTGCGGGCCAACAGGACCCGCAATCTGATCGCCGTGCTGGCCATCGCCCTGACCCCCATTTTGTTTACCTCGCTGTTCACCATCGCCCTGGCCATCAACGACGGGTTCCAGCAGTCCAACTTTCGCCAGGTGGGCGGATACTCCCACGGCGGGTTTAAGTATCTGACGGAAGAACAGTTTTTGACCCTGCGCGACGATCCGCTCATTGAGGACTGGGGTCTGCGGCGGTTTGTCGGCATGCCGAACGAGGCGCCGTTCAACAAGGACCATGTGGAGATCGGCTATTCAGACGCCAACCAGGCCCACTGGATGTTCTGTGACCCGGTGGAGGGGCGGCTCCCGGAGGAGGGGACCGACGAGGCGGCCACAGACACCCATGTGCTGGCGCTCTTGGGCGTGGAGCCGGAGCTGGGCGCCAGGTTCACCATCGACTTTGAGGTGGACGGCCAAAAGACCTCGCAGACCTTCACCCTGTGCGGCTGGTGGGAGCGGGACGAGGCCGTGGTTGCAAGCCATGTGCTCATCCCCGAAAGCCGGGTGGACGCGATTTTGGATGAGGTGGGGGTCACCCCGCCGGGCCAGGACGGCATGACGGGCAGCTGGAATCTGGATGTGATGCTCAAAAGCGCCATGCACATCGAGCGGGATCTCGACCAGATCCTGGAGGATCACGGCTACCAGAGCCAGAGCCGCGACGCCCAGACGCCCTATATCAGCACTGGCGTCAACTGGGGCTATACCGGCGCGCAGCTGGCGGAGAACCTGGATGCCGCCACGCTGCTGGCCATCGCCGCGCTGCTGCTGCTCATTGTGCTGACGGGGTATCTCATCATCTACAATGTGTTCCAGATCTCGGTGACCAATGACATCCGGTTCTATGGGCTTTTGAAGACCATCGGCACCACGCCGCGCCAGCTGCGGCGCATCATCCGCCAGCAGGCGCTCTGGATGAGCCTGGCCGGCATCCCGCTGGGGCTGATTCTGGGCTATCTGGTGGGCGCCCAGCTGACGCCCGTCATCGTGGCGCGGCTCGACGGCATTGTCAGCGTCGTCTCGGTCAACCCGCTGATCTTTGTGGTCTCGGCGCTCTTTGCGCTGCTCACCGTGCTGCTCTCTTGCAGCCGGCCCGGCCGCATGGCCGCCAGGGTCTCCCCGGTGGAGGCGGTGCGCTACACCGAGGGCGCCAACCTCAGACGCACCCATAAAAAGGCGAAAAAGGGCGTGTCGCTGCTGTCCATGGCCTGGGCCAACCTGGGCCGCAGCCGGGGCAAGACGGCGGTGACGGTGCTCTCGCTGGCGCTGGCGGTGGTGCTGCTCACGGTCACAGTCACCTTTACAAACGGATTTGATATGGACAAATACCTTTCCAACTTCACGGCCAGCGACTTCATCGTGGCCGACGCCGGCCAGTTCCAGGTGGGAGGGGAGCTGTACAACCGCGACATGGGCCTCACGCAGGATGTGATCGAGGCGATCGACGCCCAGGGCGGCATCACCGAGGGCGGCCTGGTCTACGGGCGCACCTCGCCGGTGCAGGAGTTTGTCACGGAGGACTACTTCCGCCAGGCGAACAGCCGCTGGAACACGACGGAGGAGCTGGATCTCCAGCTCCAGTTCATGGACCGGGCCGAAAACGGACTTCTGGCAGACACCGCGCAGCTCTACGGCATGGAGCCGTTTGCGCTGGATCAGCTGCAGGTGCTGGAGGGCGATCTGTCCAAGCTCTACGAGCCGGGCAGCCGGTATATTGCGGCCGTCTACAGCGAAGACGACTATGGCGCGCCGCAGATGGACAGCCACTGGGCCAAGCTGGGCGACACGGTCAAGCTGCGGTATGTGGAGGAGTACGAGTACTACAACCCCGAGACCGGGGAGGTCTACGGAGGCGACATCCCGGCCGATGCGCCCTTTGTGGCGCGGGCGGTTCAATACCGGGAGGTCGAGTACACGGTGGCGGCGCTGGTGGCCGTCCCCATGCCGCTGAGCTACCGCTACTATGGAGACGACGAGTTTGTACTCAACGATGAGACCTTCCGGCAGGACACCGGGACGGACAGCGTGATGTACTACGCCTTTAACACCACCGAGCAGGCCAACGCGGCCATGGAGGCCTTCCTGGCAGACTACACGGAACAGCAGAATCCCCAGTACGACTACGAGAGCAAAGCCACCTACATGGCGGAATTTGAGAATTTCCGCGCCATGTTTGTCATGTTGGGCGGCGTGCTGAGCTTCATTGTGGGGCTCGTTGGCATCCTCAACTATTTCAACGCCGTTCTCACCGGCATTCTCACGCGCAGACGGGAGCTGGCGGTCCTGCAGTCCATCGGCATGACGGGCCGGCAGCTCAAGCGGATGCTGGTCTATGAGGGACTGCTCTACGCGCTCGGCGCAATCCTGCTGGCCCTGGCGCTGGTGGCGGCGTCCGCCCCGCTCGGCTCCCAGGCCCTGGAGAGCATGTTCTGGTTCTTTACCTACCGGTTCACCATCGCCCCCATTTTGGTTCTGGCGCCGGTCTTCGCGCTGCTGGGCCTGCTGGTGCCGCTGGCGGTCTGCCGTGCCGTCTCCCGCCACACCATTGTCGAGCGGCTGCGGGAGGTGGAGTGAGGAGACCATCTCTCCGATCCGGCGGAGCTGACGGAGAGGTGTCCGGTGCGGGAAGGTGCGGAGGGGCCACCTCTCCGACACGGCTGCGCCGTGCCACCTCCCCTCAAGGGGAGGCTTCCCGACCTGCTCTGCACCCCCTAAAGGCTCCCCTTGAGGGGAGCTGGCCGCGAAGCGGACTGAGAGGTGTTTCCGCATCTCCATATACGAAAAGGCCCACCTGCTGTGAAAGCAGGTGGGCCTCGCTATTTTAAAACTCCATCACCAAAGTTGCAGGGTCAATCCTCCAAACGATCTTCCCCTTCTC
>JAHZEE010000154.1 GCA_019421975.1 Clostridiales bacterium
GTCTGCAAGCAGCTGCACCTCCACATGGTGGGCGGGATTGATATATTTTTCCAGATAGACGGCCCCGTCGCCAAATGCGGACTGGGCCTCCATGGTGGCGGCCTGGAAGGCCTGCTTCATGGCCTGCGGAGATTCCACCAGCCGGATGCCGCGTCCGCCGCCGCCTGCCCGCGCCTTGACAAGAACCGGGTAGCCGATGGCCTGCGCTGCGGTGAGCGCCGCCTCCACATCGGGAAGAATGGCAGAACCGGGAATGACCGGGACGCCGGCGGACGCCATCACCCGCTTGGACTGTTCCTTGTCTCCGGCCAGCGAGATGATATCGGCCGGAGGGCCGATAAAGACCACGCCATACTTTTCGCACAGCCTGGCAAACTCGGCGTTCTCCGAGAGAAAGCCATAGCCGGGGTGAATGGCCTGCGCGCCGGTGACCAGCGCTGCGCTGACCAGCCGCTCGGCGTTCAGATAGCTGTCGGCCAAATCGTTGCCGCCGATGCAGATGCTCTGGTCTGCCAGCGCGACATGTAAAGAATCAATATCGGCCTGGGAGTAGACCGCAACGGTGGAAATGCCCATTTCCTTACAGGCACGGATGATCCGGATTGCGATTTCTCCCCGGTTGGCCACAAGAATTTTAGAAAACACAGGATTACCCCTTTTTAATCAGTGCAAAGGAGAAGTCTGCCTGGACACAGAGTTTTCCGTTGACGGTGCCCCGCCCCTGGCAGAAGTAAAACGGTCCTTTGGACTTGAGAATGGTACATTCCGTCTCATAGGTGTCGCCCGGCCGCACGGGATTTTTAAACCGCACCTTGTCCATGCTGGTGAAATACGGCGTGGTGTCCTTCGGGCACCCGTCTGCCAGCAGAACGCACGCGGACTGGGCCAGCATTTCGCACAGGATGACGCCCGGTACCACCGGATTGCCGTCAAAATGGCCATCGAGAAACCACTCGTCGCCGCGGACATGGTATTTGCCGTGGGCCTTGCCGTCCTCCACTGTGGCCTCCTCCACCAGCAGCATGCTTCTGCGGTGGGGCAGAATGGTCATCAGCTCCGCCTGGTTCATCGGCCGACCCTCCGGATGCGGAACAGGGCGTGGCCGTAGTCCACCACCTGCTTGTTTCCGACACAGATCTCCTCGATCACGCCGTCGTGCTCGACGGCGATCTCATTGAGCAGCTTCATAGCTTCGATAATGCACAGAATATCGCCCTTTTTCACATGGTCGCCCACCTTGACATAGGGCTTGCCGTCGGCCTCAGGCGCAGCAAAGAATACGCCGACCATGGGGGAGGTGACGGTGAATATGTTCTCGTCCTCTGATGCCGCCGGCGCGGTGGGAACGGCCGACGGAGCCTGCACCGCCGCGGGCAGCGGCGCAGCCGCTGCGGCCTGGCCGCCGCGCTCCAGACAGAGGGCCTGCTCGCCCTCGCGGATTTCAAGCTTCGACAGATTTAACTCCTGCATCAATTCCGCGTAAGCGCGAATCTTTTCCAATTCCATCCTTACTGCTCCTTCCGAAAGACAACACAGCCGTTATGGCCGCCAAAGCCAAGCGAGGCGGAAAATGCCAGATCCAGCTCCGCCTGGCGCGCGGCGTTGGGCACATAGTCCAGATCACACTCCGGATCTGCCTCCTTGTATCCGATGGTCGGCGGGACAACCCCGTTTTGCAGCGCCAGAATGGCGCAGATGGCCTCGGCCGCACCCGCGCCGCCCAGCATGTGGCCGGTCATGGATTTCGTCGAGGAGATCATGATTTTATGCGCCAGCTCCTCTCCGAAGGCCTTCTTGATGGCCTTGGTCTCGGAGGCGTCGTTGAGCGGCGTGGAGGTGCCATGGGCGTTAAAGTAGATGCGGTCGGTCTGCATGCCGGCCTGCGCATAGGCATCCCGGATGGCGCGGGAGCTGCTCTCCGCCACCGGATCCGGGGCTGTCACATGGTGGGCGTCGTTGGTGTGGCCATAGCCCACCATCTCCGCGTAGATCTTGGCGCCGCGGGCCTTGGCGTGCTCATACTCCTCCAGAACCAGAATGCCGCCGCCCTCACCCATGACAAAGCCGCTGCGCCGCCGGTCAAAGGGGATAGAGGCGCAGGCGGGATCATCGCCGGTGTGCAGCGCCATGCAGTTGCCGAATGCGGCCACGGCCAGCGGGGTGATGGCCGCCTCTGCGCCGCCGGCCACCATGGCGTCGGCATAGCCGTGCAGAATGCAGCGGTAGGCCTCGCCGATGGCGTTGGTGCTGGTGGCGCAGGCGGTGACAATGGACATGTTGGGACCCTTAAAGCCGTAGCGGATGGCGATCAGGCCGCCCGCCATATTGCTGATCATCATCGGGATGGTGTGGGGGGAGACGCGGCGCGGCCCCTTTTCCCCGAGTACACTGAGCTGATCTGCAGTGGTGATGATACCGCCGATTCCGGAGCCGACATAGACGCCGATCCGGGTGGGATCAATGGCGGATTCAATGCCGCTGTCGCCAATGGCCTGGACTGCGGCGGCGATGGCGAACTGCGAAAACAGATCGGTTTTACGGACCTCCGATTTGTCCAGATACAGGGTCGGATCGAAGTCCTTGACCTCTGCGGCCAGGCAGGCCTTGTAATCTGTGCAGTCAAACCTCGTCAGCGGGCCGATGCCGCAGGTCCCGGCCTTGAGGTTCTCCCAATAGGTGGGAACATCGTTTCCAATGGGCGTCACAGCACCCATGCCTGTTACAACAACTCTTCTCATGACTTGCTCCTTTTGCTCACATAGCCAGACCGCCGTCGATCTGGATCACCTGACCGGTGATATAGTCCGAAGTGGGACCGGCCAAAAATGCGGCCAGCTCTGCGATTTCTTCCGGGGTGCCCATCCGGCCCAGGGGGATCTGCGCAATCAGGGGATTGTCTGCCTCGGCCTCATGCTTCGTCATATCGGTGGCGATAAAGCCGGGGGCGATGGCGTTACAGCAGATGCCGCGGGCCGCCAGCTCCCGCGCGGTGGACTTGGTGAGGCCGATGAGGCCCGCCTTGGAGGCGGCGTAGTTGGCCTGCCCCGCATTGCCGATGATGCCGGAGACAGAGGTGAGGTTGATGATTTTGCCGCTGCGCTTTTTGATCATCAGCGGGCAGCAGTGGCGAATGAAGTTGAAAGCGCCCTTGAGATTGGTGTCTACCACCTCGTCGTAGTCGGACTCCTTCATCATGGCGAGCAGGCCGTCTCTGGTGATGCCTGCGTTGTTGACCAGAATATCCACGCCGCCAAATTCGGCCTTGACCGCGGCGACGGTCTGCTTTGCCTGGGCAAAATCGGCCACATCGCACTGAAAGGCTGCGGCGCGGCGACCCATGGCCGCAATTTCATCACAGACCTGCTGGGCCTTTTCCGCCCCTGCGGCGTAGATCACCGCGATGTCGGCGCCCTGGGAGGCCAGCTTCAGTGCAATGGCGCGGCCGATGCCCCGGCTGCCGCCGGTGACGAGCGCTGTTTTTCCATTTAACATATCAGTTCACCTCATTGATGACAGCTTGCAGGGTCTCGGCACTCTCCACATTCCAGGTGCGCGCCGTGGGGACCGTCTTGGCGATCAGCCCGCAGAGGGTCTTGCCGGGACCGACCTCGATGAAGGTATCGACGCCCTGGCGGACCATGTCCTCTACGATGTCCTGCCAGCGGACCGGGTTGCAGACCTGCTGGCGCAGCAGCATACGATAGTCGCCCTCATAGAGCTGGGCGGTGTAGTTGGAGTAGAGGGGAATTTGGGGTGCAGAGATCTGCATTTGGGAGAGCACCTGCTCCAGCTGCTGGGCGGCAGGCGCCATAAAGGGGGAGTGAAAGCCACCGGAGACGGCCAGAGGCACGGCCCGGCCGCCGGCCGCCTTGACTGCGTCCTTGAGGGCGGCAAGGCTGGTCTTGAGGCCTGCAACCGTCACCTGACCGGGGCAGTTGTAGTTGACCGGATAGACCTCCGGCTGCTGGCTGCAGAGGGCCTCGACCGTCTCATTGTCCAGCTTCAGCACGGCGAGCATGCCGGTGTCGGCCGCTTCCGCCGCCTGCTGCATCAGCGCGCCGCGGCGGCCGGCGAGTTGAAAGCGGTCTTCCGGGCGGACCGCGCCGGCGTGGGTGAGCGCCGCGATGGGGCCCAGCGAAAGGCC
>JAHZEE010000155.1 GCA_019421975.1 Clostridiales bacterium
GGAGCTGGAGATGACGCGGCGGTATGTGCGCTCCTCGCTGCGGGCCGGCATGGACAGCCCCGGAAGGCTGGACGACTACTCCCTGGGGCAGATTGTGGCGCATCAGGACGGCACCATGGAGCAGCTGATGGACCAGGTGCGGCAGACCACGCTGGAGCAGGTGGTTGCGGCGGCAAAGACGCTGCAGCTGGACACGATTTATTTCTTAAAGGGGATGGAAGATTGAACCGGATCTCTTATCCAAGACTGGCAGAGTCCTTTTTCGAGCAGGTACTGCCCAACGGGCTGACAGTCCGCGTCACCCGAAAGCCGGGCTTTGCAAAAAAATATGCCTTTTACGCCACGGATTACGGCTCCATCGACACCGCGTTTCGCCGGGACGGCACGCCGATGCGCACGCCGGACGGGGTGGCGCACTATCTGGAGCACAAGATGTTTGACCTGCCGGACGGAAACGCCATGGATCAGTTCTCCCTGACCGGCGCCAGCCCCAACGCCTTCACCGGATACAGCATGACCGCCTATTATTTCGAGTGCACTGACGCCTTTGAGGACAACCTCCGGCTGCTGCTGCGCATGGTGGACACGCCCTATTTCACCGAGCAGAGCGTGGAAAAGGAGCGGGGCATCATCGCCCAGGAGATCCGGATGTACGAGGACAGTCCGGGCTCGCGGGTCTATGAGCAGCTGTTTGCGGCGATGTTCCGGCATCACCCCATCCGCGTGCCCATCGCCGGCACGGTGGAGTCCATTCAGAGCATCACGGCAAAGACGCTGGAGCTGTGCCATGACACCTTTTACCAGCCGGCCAACATGATGCTCTGCGTGGTGGGGGATGTGGACCCGGAGCAGGTGTGCCGCATCGCAGAGCAGACCCTGTGCGTACAGCACGGGGCACTGGCCAAGCGGGACTACGGCGCGCCGGAGCCGCTGCAGGTCGGCGCCCATCTGGTGCGGGACACCATGGAGGTCTCCATGCCCCTGTTTGCCCTGGGCTTCAAGTGCCCGGCGCCGCCCCGCGGCCCGGAGACGCTGCGCGCAGAGCTGTTGGGGGATCTGGCGGCGGAGCTGCTGGTGGGAGAGTCCTCCCCGCTCTATGTCCGGCTGTATGAACAGGGCCTCATAGACTCGGGCTTTTCCGCGGGCTACGAGGGGCTCAAGGGCGCCTGTCTGATTGCGGCGTCGGGCGACAGCCGGGATCCGGAGGCGGTGCGGGACGCCATTTTGGACGAGGCGGCGCGGCTCGCGCGCGACGGCCTGGACGCGGCGCTTTTCACCCGCCTGAAAAAATCCATGTTCGGAAAACGGCTCACAGATCTCGACAGCTTTGCAACCATCTGCTGCCGGATGTGCGAGAGCTGGTTCGAGGGGGCGGAGTACTATCAGTTCCCGGATCTGTATGACACGGTCACGCTGGAGCAGACGGCCCGGTTTTTGCAGGAAAATGTGACGGAGCAGACGGCGGTGCTCTCTGTGGTGCAGGGCAGGGGGGAGACGGCATGATTACCTTCCCCTCCCTCGGCATCTCGCTGAACCCCTCCCGGGTGGCGTTTACAGTCTTCGGCAAGGATATCTACTGGTACGGCATCATCATTGCAGCCGGGTTTTTGCTGGCGGTACTCTACGGTCTCAAGCGGGCGCGGCAGTTCGAGCTGCGGCAGGACGACATCCTGGACATGCTGTTCTGGGCCGTCCCGCTGGCGCTCATCGGCGCGCGGGCCTACTACTGCATTTTTTATTGGGAGCGGTATGCCGAAAACCCCATCTCCTGCCTGTATATCTGGGAGGGGGGACTGGCCATCTATGGCGGCATCATCGGCGCGGTGCTCGGCGTGCTGATTATCTCAAAAATCAAAAGGATCTCCCCGCTCAACTATCTGGACATCGGCGCGCTGGGCCTTCTGATCGGGCAGAGCATCGGCCGGTGGGGCAATTTCATCAACCGGGAGGCCCACGGCGCGGTGACAGACAGCTTCCTGCGCATGGGCCTGGAGGATGCGGCGGGCGTCGTTACTTATTACCACCCGACCTTCCTGTATGAGTCGGTGTGGAACGCACTGGGCTTTTTGCTGCTGCATTTCTACTCCAAGCGGGGCAGAAGGTTCCGCGGCGAGATCTTTTTGCTGTATGTGGCCTGGTACGGCTTCGGCCGCGGGATCATTGAGGGGCTTCGGACAGACAGCCTGTATCTGTTTGGAACAGGGCTGCGCGTCTCGCAGCTGCTGGCGTTCGCGTCCTGTGCGGCGGCGCTCGGCATCTGGGCGTGGCTCCGCTTTTTCCGGCGCCCAAAGGCGCAGATGACACAAGAGGAGGAGAATTCGGATGATTCGCATTGATGGAAAACTGGTGGCGCAGCAGATGAAGGAGCAGATCCGGGCGCAGGTGACGGCCATGAAGGAGCGGGGGATTGCCCCCTGTCTGGCGGTCATTCTGGTGGGGGACAATCCGGCCTCCCGCGTCTATGTGACCAACAAGGAGAAGGACTGCGCTGAGTGCGGCATTGCCTCGCGGGAGTACAAGCTGCCGGAGGACACCGAGGAGACGGCGCTTTTGCAGCTCATTGCAGAGCTCAACGCCGACCGGTCCGTCCACGGCATCCTGGTGCAGCTGCCGCTGCCCGGACAGATCCATGAGGACCGGGTGATTGCGGCCATCGACCCGGACAAGGATGTGGACTGCTTCCATCCGCAGAATGTGGGGGGAATGATGCTGGGCCGCGACCGGTTTCTGCCCTGCACGCCGGCCGGCGTCATGGCGCTGCTGGACTATTACCACATCGACCCGGCGGGCAAGCAGTGCGTGGTGCTGGGCCGCAGCAACATTGTCGGCAAGCCGCAGGCCATGCTGCTGCTGCGCCGCAATGGCACCGTCACCATCTGCCACTCCAAGACAGAGAACCTCAAAGAGCAGTGCCAAAAGGCGGATATCCTGGTCTGCGCCGTGGGCCGGCGGGACCTCATCACCGCCGACATGGTGAAAGACGGCGCGGTGGTCATCGATGTCTCCATCAACCGAAAGGACGACGGCAAGCTCTGCGGAGATGTCTGCTTTGACGAGGTGGCGCCCAAGTGCTCCTATATCACGCCGGTGCCCGGCGGCGTCGGCCCCATGACGCGGGTGATGCTGCTGCGCAACACCCTGACGGCGGCGCAGATGGCATCGGAGAAATAGTTCTGCAACAGGGCGGCCCGGCCAACGGCTGCGCCGCCCTGCTGTGGCAGAACTTGACTTTTTCCGCAGTACATGGTAGACTCATTACGGTTATACAACTGACGGAAGCAGGGGAAACTGCATGGAGTATAACCTGTGAAAATGCCGACCGTCTGGGCAGCTTGTCCGGGGTGCGTTGGCTTTTTTTATACCTATTTGAGACTCTGGTCAACCCCGCGGATATGAGAATACTGCAAGGAGTGGACAAATGATGAAAACAGATATCGAGATTGCACAGGCATGTACCATGGCGCCCATCGGCGAGGTGGCCGAAAAGCTGAATATTTCAGAGGATTGTCTGGAATCCTATGGCCGTACCAAGGCAAAGCTGGATGTGACCAGGCTGCCGAAGGCCGCGAAAAAGGGCAAGCTGATCCTGGTGACAGCCATCAATCCCACTCCGGCGGGCGAGGGCAAGACCACCACCTCCATCGGTCTGGCGGACGCGCTGGCCAAGCTGCAGAAGCGGGTCTGCCTGTGCCTGCGGGAGCCGAGCCTCGGCCCGGTCTTTGGCCTCAAGGGCGGCGCGGCCGGCGGCGGCTATGCACAGGTCGTCCCCATGGAGGAGATCAACCTCCATTTCACCGGCGATTTTCACGCCATCGGCGCGGCCAACAATCTGTTGGCCGCCATGATTGACAACCACATCTACCAGGGCAATGCCCTCAATCTCGACCCGCGCCGGATCACCTGGCGGCGGTGTGTGGATATGAACGACCGCGAGCTGCGCTTTATCGCAGCCGGCCTGGGCGGCCGGGTCAACGGCGTGCCGCGGGAGGAGGGCTTCGACATCACCGTGGCCTCGGAGGTCATGGCGACTCTGTGCCTCGCCACCTCCCTGCGCGATTGGAAGGAGCGGCTGGGCCGGATCAGCGTGGGCTACACCTATGACGACGCGCCGGTCACCGCGGCGCAGCTGCACG
>JAHZEE010000156.1 GCA_019421975.1 Clostridiales bacterium
CCGACATTCCCTGGGCTCTGTACTGCTCCACTGCTGTGGAGAAATCGGACTGCGCCCCCAAAATTGCCGCATCGCTCAGGATGTTGGCAATCTCTGTCGCGCCCTCCTCGCTGGCCTCCACCCCCATCTGCCGCATCGTCTGCTGCAGCAGCTGCTTGACACTCGTCACATTTTTGAGCTTGAGAAGCTGTTCGATACTGAATTTTTCAAAGATGAGCTCAGCCGCGCCCCGGGCAAGTCCGGTCAGAATGGCCTGCTCGCTGCTTGCGCCGCGCTCCATTGCGTCCCGCGCGCCGTCTGCCGCGGCAGAAGTGCCCATCATCAGACCAGCGCCCTTCCCCATGGTCGCGATCAGCAGCGCGCTGTCCGCAATGGACATGCCGACATGATATAAAAACTGCGCAACATTTTGGTCAAAGACCTCCCGGTCGTACTTTTCTCCCAGCTTCTTTGACACCTGACCGCGAACCTGAGAGACAAAATTTGTGGCGTCCATATTGGATTGGCTCAGCGGGACATAGTTTTCCTCATCCTCTGGATCCCCGTGTCTCAGCGCCTGAAGGGCAGCCCCGGCATAGTCTATCCCCCGAAACGGAGATACAAGAACGGTTTCCAGGGAGGCAAGCCCGGGGTGCTGCTCTGCATACTGCTGCCATTGCCTGGAGCGGACCGCGTATTCTCCTGCGTCTCTTCTCCCCTTTTTGTACCCCTGGAGCTGCTCGTAATCGTACCCATGCGCCTGCAGGGATTTCATCTTTTCCTGCTTCTGCGCATCCAGCTGCTCATAGAGCTGCCACAGATTGGTAATCCCGTCGCCAGCGGGACGATCCGCTGCGCCGCCAATTGCATAGCGGTCAATCGCCTGCTGTGTCAGGCCGTACTTTTGTGCCAATTCCGCTTTATATGCTGCAATCTCCGCGCCGCCATTGTGCGTGATCGCGTCGTCTGCAATTGCGGTGATTTTGTCCAAATCAGACTGGAGCGCCTCTGCGCTGCGATAGGCAGAGGAGAGCGACGCGTCCGCGTTGATCTGCGCCAACGCCCCTTCGTTTTTCTGGCGATATCTTTGATTGGCTGCGGAGATCTTCAGCGCCTCCATCTGCCCGACCTGCCGCTGCGTCTCGCTCCACTGCCGGCTGTACTCCGCCGGATCCATCGCGGCGCTGCGGGCGGCCAGGTCGTTCTGGTGCTGATACAGCGTCTGCAGCCGCCGGGTGGCGGTGTCAAGCTGCTGCTGCGGCGTCTTCTGCCGGATCTCCTGTCCCGGCACAATATTGGACTGTGTCAAGCGGTCCAACTGCGCGGCATAGGGCGTCATTTTTGTTTCGCCGCGCAGCGCCGCATGGATTCCCTCCGCTTTCCCCCTCGCCTTCAGCCACTGCTGTGTTTTCAGATTGTTTTCGGCTGCGCGCGCCTGCCGCTGCAAAACCGGACTCACATAACCAGAGACGGAAATATTCTTTGCTGCCGCTGGGCCTCCACCGGTTCTGGAGATCCAATCGTTGAATGACTCCCCTTGGCGCCTTTTGGGAAACTGAAAATTTTCAGATGCAGCAGGCTGTTCGGTGGAGCTGACAGTACGATTCCGATATTCTCGCCTCAGGTCGTCAAGTCTGCTCATTCCATTACCCCCTAATCAGCGAAAGGATCGACATCACTTCATCATGCAGATAATCCTCATAATTGTTGTATGAAGCCGTCGCGTCGGAGTGGCCTTTTAGGTCTGCATCCGGATTTTTTTCGCCCGTAGCATTTGGCTCGCTCTTTTCTTGGTTCCAGACTTCCCGACTCAGCATTTCGTTCAGCGCCCACTCCGGCGCACCCATGGACCGAAGATACGACTTCGCGGACTCATAGTTCGTTAGAGCGTCTGATGGAACCTCCCCAATACTTTCGGGCAAATTAGAAAAATCATTGCCACTGGAAGCCCCGTAACCTCCCCCGCCGCTTCCGCCGGTCTGCGCCAATGCCAGCTGCTGTTTGTAGAAGTCGCTCAGCGCCGCCGCTTCCTCTGCACTCCGCTGTGCAGTCTCCAATGTGCCAGCAGTCGGAACAATCCCGGCCTGAATCAGTGCATTGGCCCAGTCTGACGCATAGCTTCGGTTCGCATCGGCCGCCGCCTGGTCCTGCTGCGCCTGCTGGAAGTTCTGAGACCAGGTCTGATAGCTCTGATCCGTGGTGGGCGTCCCAACTGCCACGCCCAAGGCGCCTGCAACGGCGTCGTCCGCATATCCCAGGGTGGCCCATCGATTCATCGCATTATTGATGTGGTTGTAATAGCTGCTCTCCGCCTGCTGGCCCAGGCCTGCAACGGTGTTGATCCGGTTCTGCTGCAGCGACTGGTCCGAGAGGTAGTTCTCATACGCCTGCTGCCGCAACCCGGCGAGCTGTGCGTTGAGGTCCGACAGGTAGCTGTTGTAGGCCTGCTGGCCCACCTGGCCGGCATAGCTGGAGGCCAGGCCGCCGGTCCGCGCGGCCGCCTGGGCCGTGGCGTCCTGCATGGCCAGCTGGCCGTTCCGGGCGTAGCTCTCCCGGTATGCCTGGGCCGCCGGATCGGTGTCCTGGTTGTAGGAAAAGGTGCTTTTGGTGTAGTCGTTCACCAATTGGTCGAGTTGCTTCTGATATGGATTTTGATAGGTGGCGGTCTGCCGGACCGTCTGTGCAGTGCCCGGAGACCGCTTGGTGATACTGCGGACCACGCTCTCGTCCGGCAGATAGTTCGCGTATTGATTGGTCTGCCTGACCCCCGTCAGGCCTTCGCCCTGGATTTTTGCGTTCCGCTGCGCCTCATAGACCGCAGCGGCCGTGTTGTCCCCGATGGCCGCCGCCTGATTGATTTTCTTCTGATAGTCGGTGTTTCTGTCGTAGGAAATTGCCATTATGCCTCTGCCTCCTTTTTCAGCGCCTTTTCCAGCGCCTGGATTCGCTTTTCAAGCGCTGCGAATTTCCGCTCGCTGGCCTCCTGAAGATAGTTCATCTGCCCAGATAACTGTTTGATGCCGTTGGACGCATTTTGGCCGTCCACCGCCCCAAGTGTTTTCGTATAAACCGCCATTTCTTCTCCTTTCCCTTAAAAGGCTCCCCTTGAGGGGAGCTGGCCGCGGCAGCGGACTGAGAGGTGTCACACCTCGCTTCCAAGATAAAAAGCCCGCTCCATCGCGCGAACCTGCCCGCGGCCCTGCGCCTCAATGTCAATGGTCAGCCGGTCGCACCGCATGGGTGCAAGCGGCAGGCTGACCGTGTAGGTGCCCGCCCCGCTGAGCTGCTCTGCCAGCATCCGCTCCCCGTCGTCCGGCGTATAATAGACCTTCATCCACGCCCCGTCCTCCAGGCGAATCCGCAGCCGCAGCCACTTCCACCGCTTGCGCTTGAGGGTGTCCTCCTTCAGCGCCTCAAAGGACGCCGACCATTCCACCGCCTCCGCGCTGTCTGTCTGTTCCAGCTGATAGAGTTTTCCCCCGGCGGCCAAATACAGCACGCCTTCTACCTGGGCAAAACCGACGGCCTGCGTGTCGTCCTCCCGGGTCCAGATGCCGTGGACCGTGTCATAGACAAAGAGGTCCCATGCGCCGCCCGCTTTGGCCGACAGATAATACCGTACCCCATCGGTTCCGGCCACAGCATCCTCATATGTCACATCTCCCAATGGATAGGACATGAGCTGTGGAGCCGCTCCGTCATAGGCATAGATTCCATTTCGGCCCGCGTAGTAGAGGATCTCACCGATGATCTGCAGGCTCGCATGGCTTCCCTTTGCGCACCCCGGAATGGTGTACTCATACATCTGGTACGCCGCCGGATAGTCGCCAAACACCCGGTAGACCTTGTCCTCCTTCATCGCCACCACGGAGTCAGAGTAGCCGGTAATCGCCGTGAAATCCCCCTCGGAGGCCACGGCCACCTGAAAGCTGTCGGCGGCGGTGCCGTCGAAGTCAAAGAACCGGTGCGGCAGCCCCAGCGCCGAGGCGTAGAGCACGCGGGAGGTGAAATGCCGGTAGCTTCCCGTCTCCGGGTCGTATACCTCATTGTCAGTGGCGTTGCTGACGCCCCACAGCCGGTTGTCCTTTTCACAGATGAAGTCCAGAGCCGGGATGGGGA
>JAHZEE010000157.1 GCA_019421975.1 Clostridiales bacterium
TAGCCCAGGCCCTTGGGCCTGTGGCCGGTAAATGCGCAGGTTTTCATGGTAAACCTCCTGTGTGTATATACTCCACCCCGCGAGGGGTGGAGAAAACAAGAAAACACTGTGCAGGCATCTAAATGCCCTACACAGCGTTTCTCAACCACACACAGAGGCTTTATACATTCGGCCTTGCGAAAGGCAAGGGCTTTGTGTATAATAATCTCCAGGTACGGGATAGAATCCTGTTGTGTAGGCGCCTACTTCGCCTGCGCAGGCTATGGAGGGTGCCCGCCCTCCATAGCTGC
This sequence comes from Clostridiales bacterium, assembly GCA_019421975.1. Classification (GTDB taxonomy): domain Bacteria; phylum Bacillota; class Clostridia; order Oscillospirales; family Oscillospiraceae; genus CAKTFW01. The sequence goes on from JAHZEE010000157.1 coordinate 291, forward strand.
CGTGTTGTTCTTGCTTCTCCCAATTACAACTTAAAGTATCTTATGCGCTCCCAAAGGGGCGCATTTTTATTTTATTTGGAATCTATACATTCCAATATTAACACAAGACAAAGTATAAAATCAAGATGTAATGTATACATTCCAAAATAAAAGTGAAAGAGATACTTTATGTCTGAACGAATAAAACAGGATCTTTCCATTGGTCCAAATCTTCGCTGGTTGAGAAGGAAAAACGGGCTGTCCCAAGAAAAAGTGGTTGCTAAGTTACAACTAATGGGGATTCCGATTAGTCGTGAAATATTATCACAGATGGAATTGGGGCATTACAGTATTCGCGTTAGTGTACTATTAGGCCTGAAAGAGATTTACGGCGCTAGCTTTGATGATTTTTTTGTCGGCTTATCTATTGAAAAGGAATAAAAGGATGTGTTTCTATCAAGAGGAGCACATCCTTTTGCTGTAGTGCCGCAGCACCTCTCAGTCAGCTTCGCTGACAGCTCCCCTCAAGGGGAGCCTTTTGGGGGTGCGGAGCAGGTCTTGAAGCCTCCCCTTGAGGGGAGGTGTTGCAGCATCTTCACAGATACAAAAAAGCAGCGGAAGCGCATTGCGCTTCCGCTGTTTGCGTATTACATGGCTACAAACCGGAAGGTCTCCGCCAGCGAGCACAGCTTGTCGGCCAGACACACGATGGCGCTCTCCCGGGTGCGGGGAACGCGCGTGAGGTTGAGCGGCCACATGTGGGTGCGGATGATATCCTGCTCAATGCGGTTCAGGTGAAAGTGTGCTGTGGCGTTTCGGAGCGCCCGGTCGGCGTGCCGGAAGCCGTGCAGCGTGTGATTGGCGTCCTTGTGGTGCCAGTCATAGAGGTAAAAATCGTGCAGCAGCGAGCCGCGCAGCAGACTCCGCTCGTCGATCCGGCACGGCAGCCACCTGGCGATACGGAACGACAACGCCGCCACGCCCAGACAGTGGGCATAGGTGGAGGTGTGACCATGCTGGACAAACCGCCGCATGGACTGCACCAGCTGGTCCTGCTTGAGTTCGGCGATCATGCCGTTGAACTCCGCGATCTCATGGCGGTGCAGCAAGCTTCTGAATAAAAAACCCATGGAAACCACATCCTTTCTGTGGCAGCTATCTGGCCCGGAGCAGGGTCCACAGGCCCATGGCCAGCGCCCCGACCGTAAAACACAGACAAAAAGAGCCGAGAAAAAAGGCGACATACTGAAAAAACCACCGGCTGCTGAGGAAGAACACCAGCTGCGCCAGCAAAAACAGGCCAAAGGGAATCCCCGCGGTGAGGAGCCGGGCGCGCCGGGTGCGGCAGGGCCGCATGATGAACGCGCCGCCCACCAGAAACAGAGCGTCCAGCAGGGCCAGTCCCAGGCCATACTCCTGGCCGAACCAGGCGAGCAAAATCTCCATACCCACCCCTACTCCGCCAGCAGCAGCTGGATGCCCAGCTTGCTCACATAGGCGTAGGCACAGACGGTCAGAAGATCCGTCGACTGGGGCATCTGCAGCGGCTGGCCCACCGCGTGCAGCAGCGCCTCCAGCGTCTGACAGAACTGATCGTACGCCTCGCTGAGCGGCATCTGCGCCTGCACCTGGGCGAGAATCTGCCGGATCTCCTGCATGGACAAGATGGTCTTGAGCAGGGTGATGAGAATCAGCGTGGCCAGGTGCGCCTGGGTGTATTTCTTCTTTTCCGACGGTGCGAGCACCTTGAGCTTTACATAGTTGTTGATCATGGTGGCGGTACACGCCGGCTCCCCGGCCGGCCGCAGCGGCGCCGTGGCCTCGCCCAGCACCTGGAGCACCTGATCCATATACAGTCCCAGCGCAGGCAGCTCCTGCCAACGGGGACAGTGGTAAGCCTGCAGCTGTTGGCGGTCCATCTCATGCCTCCACTCTAGGATTTTCCCATAGTATACCACAGCTAACTCTCCATGTCAATGGCTTGACAATCTGTGTCATATGGTATAATATATTTGATACATAGTAATTAATACCAGATATAGACACAAAAGGTCCAGGAGGGATTTCAGATGACACAGAGAATACCGGTGGTGGTCTATGGCGACTCCATCATGCGGGCGACGGTGGTGGAGCAGGGCGGAAAGCGGCATTTCACCTTTTCGGGCTATGCGCCGCAGCTGGAGCAGGCGGGGCTGGAGGTCCAGAACCGGGCCAAATACGGCGCGACAGTGGACCGCGGCCAGCGGACGCTGGAGCAGGATCTGGCGCGGGGCGTACAGGCCCGGTATGCGCTGCTCTGCTTTGGCGGCAACGACTGCGACCACAACTGGCAGGAGGTGGCCGCGGCGCCCCAGGCAGAGCACCTGCCCCACACCGCACTGCCTGCCTTTTTGCAGACGCTCTCGGGCATGGCCCGGCGGCTGCTGGCTGTGGGGATTCAGCCGGTGTTCATGACGCTGCCGCCCATCGACGCGGAGCGGTATCTGGACACCATCGCCGCAGGCGGAGCGGACCGGGGGCGCGTGCTGCAGTGGCTGGGGGACACCCAACGGATCTACCGCTTCCACGAGCTCTACTCCGACGGCGTGGCCCGTCTGGCATCGCGGCTGCGGCAGCCGCTGGTCGATGTGCGCGCCCGGTTTTTAGAGCGCCGTGACAGCCAGCAGCTCATCGCTGCCGACGGCATCCATCTGACCCCGGACGGATATGATCTGCTCTTCGGCACCCTGTGCCAGGCCGCGCGGGCCTGAAAAAGGCGGCCCCATTTGGGGCCGCCTTTTTGGGCTATTTTTTCTGCATCTGGCGGATATCCTGGCCGTAAAACCGGAAGCAGGTGTAGGCGCCGCGGATGCGGGAGATGATCTGGGGGGAATAGCGCCGCTCCATCTCCTCCATGGCGAGATTGGTGGAGATGATGGTGGGGCGGTGGGCCATGAGCCGCTGGTTGAGCACGGTATAGAGGGCCGAGATGGTGAACTGGGTGGTCATCTCCGTGCCCAGATCGTCGACAATCAGCAGGTCACACTGCAGATACCGGCGGGTCTTTCCATCGGCGCCGGCAAACTTCTCCTGTTCAAAGTCGGAAAAGAGCTGCACCGCCGTCTCGTAGCAGACGGAGAAGCCGCCTGTGACCACCTGCCGGGCGATACAGGCCGACAGATAGGTCTTGCCCAGCCCCGGATCGCCGGAAAAGAGCAGGCTGCCGCTGCGGTGGGAAAAGGTGCGGGCATAGCTCCGGCACTGCTCCAGCACAATGGACATGACGCGGCGGGGGCTGACGCCCAGCTTCGGGTCCACCTGGTCGGGATAGAGGTCCAGCCGGAAGGACTCAAAGCGCTCTGCCCCGCCGCCCAGCAGGCTTGAGAGAGCCTTGCGCTGCTCGTCCTGGCACAGCGCCTGCAGGCACTGGCACATTTGGGCGCCCACAAAGCCGGTTCCGCCGCAGGTGGGGCAGACCACGATGGGGTCGAGATAGTCCTCGCCCAGCTCCGCCGCCTCCAGAATCCACGCCCGTTCCTGCTGCAGCTTCAGATTCTCCTGCCGGGCCTGGTCTACGGCCTGCCGGGGATCGGAGCCGGCGCGCAGCGCCGCGGACACCACCTGGGCCACCGTGGCGTGCAGGGCCTGGTCGATCTGCTGGACACGGGGAAAGCGGTGGTAGACCTCCTGAATCCGGCGGCGCTGCTCCTGTTCGCTCTCGTCGCGCTGCTCGGCCAGCCGCGCCCGGGCGCGGCGGACAATCTCTGCGTCGTATCCCATGGCTATCTCCCCTCTCCTTCCGGCTCCAAAGGCTGCTGCAGGGCGGCGCGCTCGTAGTCG
>JAHZEE010000158.1 GCA_019421975.1 Clostridiales bacterium
CCGCGTCCTGGCCCGCCGGGCTGATACGGACTACATCGATCAGCACACGCAGACACTGAACGAGTATTCGGATCTCCCCAGCACCTATTGGGCCTATTATGAGATCCTGGAGGCTTCGCTCGAACACAAATACACACTTGCAGAAAATCAGGAACAGTGGCAGTAAGCTCAAAAAAAGAGGCGGCGTCCGATTGGACGCCGCCTCTTTTTCACTCTCAAAGGCCTTTACGCAAACTGGCTGTTGTACAGCTCGGCATAGGTCCCGTTTGCACGCAGGAGCGCTGCATGGCTGCCCTGCTCGATGATGGTTCCGTTCTGCATCACGAGAATCAGGTCCGCATCCACAATGGTGGAGAGCCGGTGGGCAATGACGAAGCTGGTACGCCCCTTCATCAGGGTGTGCATGGCCCTGCCAATCTCCATCTCCGTACGGGTGTCCACGCTGGAGGTCGCCTCGTCCAGAATCAGAACCGGGGGATTGCAGAGCATCACGCGGGCAATGGTCAAAAGCTGGCGCTGGCCCACGGAAATGTTCTCCGCCTCGTTGCTGAGCACCGTGTCGTACCCATGCGGCATGGTCCGGATAAAGAAGTCCACCCGCGCCGCCTTTGCCGCGTTTACAATCTCCTCGCGTGTCGCCTCCGGCCGGCCGTAGGCGATATTCTCTGCAATGGTGCCCTCAAACAGCCAGGTGTCCTGCAGTACCATGCCAAAATTGCTTCTCAGCGCCGCCCGTGTCATCGTCTTGGTCTCCACATCGTCCAGCAGGATTTTTCCGCCGTTGACCTCATAAAAGCGCATGAGCAGGTTGATGAGCGTCGTCTTGCCCGCGCCTGTGTTGCCCACAATGGCGATCTTTTGGCCCGGCTGCGCGGTAAAGCTGATATCCTGCATCAAAATGCGGTCGGGGTGATAGCCGAACCGGACATTCTGAAAGACAATTTTGCCCGTCGCATGCTCTACCACCGCCGGCGAGGCCGGGTCAGGGGAGATCTCCTGCTCATCGAGCATCTGATAGATGTGCTCCACCGATGCCAGCGCAGACTGCATGGAGTTGATCATATAAGAGGCCTCTGTCAGCGGCTCAGACGCCTGATAGACATACTGGAAAAACGCCTGGATGGCGCCGACCGACAAGGTCCCTTCAATCAGCAGCTTGCCGGAAAACACGGCGATCAGCACCTGGCCGAGCCGGTTTACAAACCGGATGGCCGGATTGATCGCGTTGACCAGGAAATCCGCCCGGCGGGCTGCATCTGCCAGCTCCTCTGTCACCTGGTGCATCCGCTGCGCGCTCTGCTCCTCCCGGTTGAACGCGCGGATGATGACCCGGCCGCTGTAGGCCTCCTCCACATAGCTTGTGAGGTCGCTCATATGCTTCTGCCGCTTCGCCGCAGACTCCAATGTCTTGCGGGAGAAGAGCTTGGTCAGCAGCATGGAGAGCGCTGTAAACAGCAGGAAGATCAGGGTCAGATAGAGGTTGAAGCGGAACATCATAATGATGGAGCCGATCACCAGACCGACCGAGGTAAACAGCTTCAAAAGGCCCGTCTGCAGCGCCTCTGACATCTTATCCAGGTCGTTGGTTGCGCGGCTGAGGATCTCGCCCGGCTGGTGGTTGTCGAAATAGGACAGCGGCAGGCGGGTGAGCTTTTGGCTGATCTGGGTCCGCAGCGACAGGTTCAGCTTTTCTGCAAAGCTCGCCATCAGGAAGTTCTGCAGCGTATAGAACAGCCAGGTCACGGTATAGATCACAAGCAGAATAAAAATCTCAAGTCCGCCGTGCTCCCACTGGACGCGGAAGGTGGTCCCCAGCGTGACGGCCTGCTTGACGCCGTCCCAGATGAGATCCACAATGTAGGCGCTGTAGAGCGGTGAGAGGATGGACAGCAGGGTATAGGCCACCACAGAAAAAAGGACCACAATGAGCCGTCCGCGGAGCTTGCCCGCCGTGTGCCACAGGCGCTTGAGCGTCTTGAGGGCATGATCCGGCACCTCAAACTCCAGCTCCTCTGTGTATTTTGTCTCTTCACTCATGCAGTTCATCTCCTCTCATCTGTGATTTGGCGATCTCCTGATACACCGGGCAGTGCTCCATCAAATAGGCGTGATTGCCGATGCCGGCGATCACGCCGTCATTGAGCACAATGATCTGCTCTGCGTGCAAGATGGTATTGATTCGCTGTGCAATAATCAGGATCGCGGCATCTTTGATCTCCTCAGCCAGCGCGTTTCTCAGCGCCCGATCCGTTTTAAAATCCAGCGCCGAAAAGCTGTCGTCAAAGACATACAGATCCGCGTGCTTCATGAGCGCTCTGGCAATGGAGAGCCGCTGCTTCTGGCCGCCGGAAAAATTGGTGCCGCCCTGGGCCACATGCGCGTACAGCCCGCCGTCCAGGTCCTTGACAAACCCGGCCTGCGCCACCTGCAGCGCGTGATACATCTCTTCCTCTGTGGCATTCTGATTGCCATAGCGCAGATTGTCTGCAATGGTGCCGGAAAACAGCCAGGCCTTTTGCGGCACATAGGCGATGTGCCGTCTGAGCTCCGCCTGAGAAAGCGACCGCACATCCGTGCCGCCGAGCGTGATCGCGCCGCCTGTCACATCGTGAAACCGGAGCAGCAGCTTTGCAATGGTGGACTTTCCGCTGCCGGTGCCGCCGATGATGGCCGTGGTCTCGCCGCGCCGGCACGCAAAGCTCAAGTGGCCCAGCGTGTCCTCATCCGCATCTGCAAACCGGAAGGTGGCATCCTCAAACCGCACCACCTCTTCGGCGCGCGCAGATTCTGTCGCCGTCTGCCCGCCGTCCCGGATCTCCGGGGCCTGCTTCAGCACCGCCTCAATGCGGTGCAGGCAGACCCGCGCCCGCGGCAGCAGCAGAATCACCATCTGTGCCATGATGAGATAGAACAGAATCAAAATGGTATATTCGGTGAGCGCAGTGATATCTCCGATCTCCATGGTCCCCAGGCCGATCTGGTTGCCGCCCAGCCACAGGATCAGGACAATGCAGATGTTGATGGCAAAAAAGGACAGGCTGTCCAGGGCGGCAAACATCCGGTTCGCCCGGATGGCGGATTCGGCATAGTCTGTAAAGGACTTTTGCATCCGCCGCTTCTCATGGGGCTCTTTGTTAAAGGCCCGAATGACGCGGACGCCTGTGATATTCTCCCGGAGCACCACATTCATCCGGTCCAGAAACCGCTGCATCCGCTCAAAGATCACAGCCGCCTTCTTGCTGACAAACAGCGCTAAAATGATGACAAATACGACGCCGATTAAGAGCAGAAGCCCCATAGAGGGCGCGATGGAGAAGGCCATGCCAATTCCCAGGATTGCAATGGCCGGGACCGGCAGAACCATCTGGACACACCACACAAATGCCTGCTGAATGACCGCCACATCGTTGAGCGTACGCGTAATCATGGAGTCCGTCCCAAACTGCTCAAAGTCATGGACCGAGAAGGTGAGGGACTTTTCATACAGCTCATTGCGCATATCCCGGCCGATTTTGGCCGACAGCTTTGCGCACAGATAGCTGCCGAGCAGTGCGCTGCCGGCCGCCAAAATGGTGACCAGCACCATGACCAGGCCCTTCTGCAGAATATACTGCAGATCTCCGCTTCCAACGCCAATATTGATCATATCCGCCGTGAGCGTTGGAATCACCATCGCACCGGCCACATCCGCCACCATAAAGAATACTGTAAAAAGAAACAGCGCTTTATAGGGCCTGATAAAACGAAATACGGTTCTCATTTTGTTTCCTCCAAGATACTGCGCGCCTCGTCACGCAGTATCACAACATATTTTCGGAACAGCCATAGCAATTGCCTTGCCTCCTGTTCCTCCATTTTTTGAAACACATTGTTTTCAATCTGGATGACCGGGTAAATCTTCTCTTCCACCGCCCGGTGCCCCTTGGGCGTCAAAAAGATCTGCATGGCCCTGCCTTTTCCATGCTTCATGTAGATATAATTCTCCTGCTCGAGCTTGAGAATGGCGGAATTGATGGTCTTTTTGCTGACAGACGCCTGACTGCAGATGTCCTTTTGCGAACAGCCCTCTCCAATCTCACTGAGGGTG
>JAHZEE010000159.1 GCA_019421975.1 Clostridiales bacterium
AGAATGAAGAAGAAATAAACCCTGCACAAAAAGTCATCAGGCCCTGGATCCACCCGCATGGATCCAGGGCCTGATGACTTTTACCGTTTGTACCGCTCAGGGCTGCTCGAGCTCCATCACATCCATGCTGTGGCGCATGTGGATGGCCATGGCGTACTCCGCACCGGCATCGTCGCCCTTGCTGAAGAACTCCATCAGCAGGGCATGATCCCGGCGCGTGTCCTCGGTCAGCTGCTCCTGGTGTTCGCCGGCGATCAGGGCGGCTGAGACGGCCTGGTCGATGAGCGGCAGCAGCCGCATGAGGAATTCATTGTGGGTGGCCCGAACAATGGCGGCGTGAAAGGCCCGGTCCGCCGCAGCCCGGTCCTTCCCCTGCAGAATACACTGCTCCACAGCCCTTCCATATTCCAGAATCTCCGCCCGCTCCCGCTCTGTGGCGCGCCGGCAGGCGAGCGCCGCCGCCCGGGGCTCAAAGATGGAGCGCAGCTCAAACAGGTCGTGGAGCTGCCCCCGCACATGGCGCAGCCGGTCAAAGCCAAAGTCATCGATGGTCCCCACCGTCTCTGACACAAAGGTCCCCTTGCCGCGGCGCACCTCCAGAACCCCCTGTGCGGCCAGCGTTCGGATGGCCTCCCGCAAGGTGGCGCGGCTCACGCCGAGGCTTTGGGCCAGCTCCAGCTCGTTCGGAAGCTTTTCTCCCGCGGCAAGCGCCTGCTCCACCACAATCTGGCTGTACAGCCGCTCTGCTGTCTGCTGGGCCCGGCTTTTTTTCTCCACAGCGCTGCACTCCTTTCAATCCGTTCTTGACAGGTCTGCCTCTATCCTATACTATATAGTCAGACAATGCAAGCGTCATCATACAACTTTGGCGCAGGATTTTGAAGGAGGTCCTTACGATGCGTTCTTCCAATGTCACGCAGGGCGTGGACCGCGCGCCCAACCGCTCTTTGTTTGCAGCCCTCGGCCTCACGCCGGAGGAGCTGAACCGGCCCCTGGTGGGCGTGGTCTGCTCCTATAATGAGATTGTGCCGGGCCATATGAATCTGGACAAAATTGCCGAGGCCGTCAAGGCGGGTGTCCGCATGGCGGGCGGCACGCCCATCGAGTTTCCGGCCATCGCCGTCTGTGACGGCATCGCCATGGGCCACATCGGCATGAAATACTCCCTGGTGACCCGTGATCTCATCTGCGACTCCACCGAGTGCATGGCCACGGCCCACCAGTTCGACGCGCTGGTCATGATTCCCAACTGCGACAAGAACGTGCCGGGCCTGCTGATGGCGGCGGCGCGCATCAATGTGCCCACGATCTTCGTCTCCGGCGGTCCCATGCTGGCGGGCCACCTGAAGGACGGCCGCCGCACCTGTCTGAGCCACATGTTCGAGGCCGTGGGCGCCTACCATGCGGGCACCTTGGACGAGGCCGGTGTGGAGGACTACACGGAGAACGCCTGTCCCTCCTGCGGCTCCTGCTCCGGCATGTACACCGCCAACTCCATGAACTGTCTGACCGAGGCCATCGGCATGGCCCTGCGGGGCAACGGCACCATCCCGGCGCCCTACTCCGCCCGTCTGCGCCTGGCAAAGCAGGCCGGTATGCAGGTCATGGAGCTGCTCAGGAAAAACATCCGCCCCCGCGACATCATGACCGCGGAGGCCTTCCACAACGCCGAGGTCATCGACATGGCCCTGGGCTGCTCCACCAACACCATGCTCCACCTGCCCGCCATCGCCCATGAGGCCGGTGTGGAGATCGACCTGGACATGGTAAACGAGTGCAACGCCAAGACGCCCAACCTGTGCCACCTGGCGCCGGCGGGCGACACCTTCATGGAGGATCTGGACCGGGCCGGCGGCGTGTATGCGGTCATGAAGGAGCTGACCAAGAAGGGCCTGCTCAACACGGGCCTCATCACCTGCACCGGAAAGACCATCGCCGAGAACCTGGAGGGGGTGGAGAATCTGGATCCGGAGATCATCCGTCCCATCGACGAGCCCTACATGGCGACCGGCGGCATCGCCGTGCTGCGGGGCAACCTGGCCCCCGACGGCTGCGTGGTCAAGCAGTCCGCCGTGGCGCCGGAGATGCTCCATCACCAGGGCCCCGCGCGGGTCTTTAACTCGGAGGAGGAGGCCATCGAGACCATCTACGCCGGTAAAATTCAGCCCGGCGATGTGGTGGTCATCCGCTATGAGGGCCCCAAGGGCGGCCCCGGGATGCGGGAGATGCTGAACCCCACCTCCGCCATCTGCGGCATGGGCCTGGGCGAGCGCGTGGCGCTCATCACCGACGGCCGGTTCTCCGGCGCCACCCGCGGCGCTGCCATCGGCCATGTCTGCCCGGAGGCCGCCATGGGCGGCAACATCGCCCTGGTGGAAGAGGGCGATCAGATCGCCATTGACATCCCCGGCCATAAGGTCGATCTGCTGGTCTGCGACGAGGAGCTGGCCCAACGGCGGGCCAAGTGGGTCTGCCCGGAGCCGAAGGTCAAGACCGGCTATCTGGCCCGCTATGCCAAGATGGTCGCCCCCGCCTGCGAGGGCGCGGTGCTCAAATTCTGAATTTGTTTAAAAAAGACGGATGATCGAAAGATCATCCGTCTTTTTCAGTCGGTGGTCACCGCCGCCTCTACAACGACACCGTCAGAGAAGGTCAGCGCCAGCCACTCGCTGTCGATGCTGATAAGGCCCCGCTCATCGCCCAGATAATAGTAGTAGGTATCCGCTTCGGTAAAAGGCGTCTCGTCTGCCGGGGGCCCCAGCAGCGCCTCCACCGCCTCGGATGTCATCCCCACCAGGTCGTAGCGCTCCAGCAGATCGTCCACAATTTTGACCCGCTCGGCCGGCTCCGCCAGCCACTGCTCTGTGGAAAAGGCATGGCCCTTGCGGATGACACCCAGTACAACTCCTAAAAGAAAGATCACCAGCAGCCCCAGCAGCGCAATCCGGTTGAATTTGTGCGCACGGCGCAGTTCCTCCTGTCGATCCTCGTCCGGCATCGTTGCTCACCTCGTCTTCTGTATTTATTCCATTCTAACACACTTTTGCGGGGATGTCAGTCTTTTTGTCTGGCCGGGACTGGGGGCCACCTCTCCGCCGCCTGCGGCGGCACCTCCCCTCCAGGGGAGGCTCTGGGGCCTGCTCAGCACCGAAAAAGGCTCCCCTGGAGGGGAGCTGGCCGCGAAGCGGACTGAGAGGTGTCGATGTAAAAAAATGAGGTAGATTCATGCCTTTGAATGAATCTACCTCATTTTTTATCTCGATAGCTCTCCGCAATTCTGGTTATCAACTCAATTTCTTCCGATGACAGCCCCGATAGATCCAACCGCGCGGTATCATCGGAACAAACCCCCAACAGGTAATCTGTGGTAACCCCAAACACATGGGATGCCTTCACCACAACCGGCAAAGAGGGAAGTCTGTCCTCACTTTCATAATGCGCCACTTGTGAGTCCGAGATTCCAAGTTTTGCCGCAAGTTTTGCCTGCGACTAATTTCGTTCATTACGGAGTCTCCTTATATTCTTTCCAAAGGGAATCAAGTAAATCACCACACTTTTTTATATGATATCATCAATACCTTGTGGATTATTATACATAAATCCCTTGCGTTTCGCAAGGTTCAAGTATGTCTCTGTGTGGTTGAGAAATGCTGTGTAGGGCATTTAGATGCCTGCACAGTGCTTCTTGTTTATGGGGTGGTGGCACAGGGGGATTACTATGAAAACCTGCGCATTTACCGGCCACAGGCCTAAAGGCCTGGGCTATTCCGAGTCAGATGAGCGGTGTATTCACTTGCTGATTGTCCGCATGATTGAAGAAGAGGGCGTAACCCATTTTATCTCTGGCATGGCCCAGGGCGTGGATCTGTACGCCGCGGAGATTGTGCTGGAGCTGAAGGAGCAATATCCGCAGATCACACTGGAATGTGCGATCCCCTATGAGCGGCAGGCAGTAAGATGGCCCGCGGCGCTGAGAGAGCGGTACTTTTCTATCGCAGAACGGTGCGACAAAGAGACGATGCTGCAGCGACAGTATACGCGGGACTGTATGAAGAAGCGGAACCAGTATATGGTGGACTGTGCGG
>JAHZEE010000016.1 GCA_019421975.1 Clostridiales bacterium
GACAGCGCGCTGGTCTCCGACCGGGCCAAGGCAGAGATCATTCTGCATGCGCTGGGCATTGACAGCACACAGCTGACCCCCTATGGCGGCGGCAAGACCTACAGCAACCCGGAGAAGCTGCAGGCCATGGATCTGGGCGCCAGCTACTACACCGCCCCCTGGGTGCTGCTGGCCGAGCAGGCAGGCCAGGTGGTCCTCACCGACGCCCAGCGCAGCCGGATGATCTCCCTTCTGACCGATGCGCAGGGGGAAAACGGGCTGTTCTACTCCATCTGGGGCAGTGAGAAGTATGACGATGTGGACACCACCGGCACCGCGCTGGCAGCGCTGGCACGCTTCTCCGCCGACCGGGCCGATGTCCAACAGTTCATCGACCGGGCCCTGGCCGGTCTGAGCAGCGCCCAGGGCGCCAACGGCTCCTACGGCAATGTGAACTCCGACGCCATGGTCATCACAGGCCTTGTGGCGCTGGGCATCGATCCGGGCACAGACGCCCGCTTTGTGAAAAACGGCTGCAGCCTGGGCGATGCGCTGATGCTGTACGCCAACAGCTCTCTGGACGGGTTTACCACCAGCTATGCCTCCGGCACTCAGGGCGAAAAGGCCCAGGCCCTCGCCACGGAGCAGGGCTTCCGCGCGCTGGTGGCGCTCGAGCAGTTCGCCGCGCAGGGCAAAACCGCCTACAACATCTACGCCGGCTCCACCGCCGCAGGCGACGAGCCCTTTGCCTCCACCGCCAACGGTGAGGCAGAGCTGCCGGACGGGACCCAGCGGCCCAGCGGCACCACCAATGTGACCGTGGGGCTGAAGGTGCAGCCCAGCGAGCAGAGCAGCTGGATCGACACCAGCATCACCATGCCCGCCGGTTCCACCGCCGCCGAGCTTCTGGCCAAGGCCTTTGCCGACGCGGATCTCACCTGCGACGGCCTCAGCGACGGCTATATTCAGTCCGTCACCAAGGGCGATGTCACCCTCAGCCAGTACGATCAGGGGCCCAACAGCGGCTGGATGTATCAGGTCAACGGGAAAGCGCCCAGCGTGGGACTCGATTCATACACCCTGCAGGCGGCCGACCAGGTGCTGCTCTACTACACCGCCGACTGGACCAAGGAGGACGACACCCACAGCTGGGGCGGCGGCGGAAGCAGCGGCGGCGGCAGCACACAGGTGCAGACGCAGCTTCCCTTCACCGATGTCTCCCCGGACAGCTACTACTACGATGCAGTTCGGTGGGCCACCGAGCACGATATCACCGCCGGCACCAGCGCCTCTGCCTTTGGCCCCGACCTTGCGTGCACCCGCGCGCAGATGGTCACCTTCCTCTGGCGTGCAGCCGGCAGCCCGGCCCCGACAGAAGACGCTCAGACCTTCTCCGATGTGGCGCAGGACAGCTACTATTTCCAGGCAGTCCGCTGGGCCGTGGAGCAGGGCATCACGACTGGAACCTCTCAGACCACCTTCCAGCCCGACGCAGCCTGCACCCGCGCGCAGAGCGTCACCTTCCTCTGGCGATACGCCAACTCCCCTGCGCCGGAAAACGCCAGCGTTTTCACAGATGTGGCCCCCGGCGCGTACTACTGTGACGCCGTGTCCTGGGCGGCCGAGGCCGGCATCACCGCCGGAACCTCTGAGACAACCTTCGGGCCGCAGCAGCTCTGTACCCGCGCGCAGATTGTCACCTTCCTGTATCGTCAGTCCAGCATCTGACGGCATATAAAACAGCCGGTCCGGCGCAATGCGCCGGACCGGCTGTTGTTTGATCCTATTGTCTCTGCCGCCGCAGCTGATCGATCAGCTCCTGCAAAAAGCTCACACAGTCCGCCACCACCGCATATTGGGCATATTGGAAAATCGGTGCATCCGCATCCGTATTGACCGCCACAATGGTCTCAGCTGCCACGCCCGCCATATGCTGCACAGAGCCTGAGATCCCGCAGGCCAGATAGAGCTTGGGCGAGACCGTCTTTCCCGTCTGGCCCACCTGCCGCAGAAAGGGTGCCATGCCCCGGTCCACCAGCGGCCGGCTGGCCGACCAGGCGCCGCCCAGCAGCTCTGCCAGCTCGGCGGCCAGCGCGATGTTCTTCTGCGCGCCGATGCCGAGGCCGACGGAGACGAGCACATCGGCGTCTGCGATGTTGCAGTCCTCCCGGCTTCTGAGCACCTCCAGCAGCTTTACAGCCGTCATGCCGCCCACCGGCATCTGACGCACCAGCTCTGCCCGCCGGGACGGATCCTCCGCCGGACGCGGAAAGACCCGCGGGCGCACCGTCGCCATCTGCGGCCGGGTGTCGGGGCAGACAATGGTCGCCATCAGGTTTCCGCCGAAGGCCGGCCGGGTCTGCAGCAGGACTCCATCCTCCATCTCCAGCTTCGTGCAGTCGGCGGTGAGGCCCGTTTTGAGCCGCGCCGCCAGCCGGGGCGCCAGGGAGCGGCCAAAGACCGTGGCCCCCAGCAGCAGTACATTGGCCGGGTGCTGCTGCAAGATGGCCGCCAGCTCGTCGGTGTAGCGCAGCTCCATGGGCTGCGCCAGCGCCTCGGACTCCACCAGGATCACCCGGTCCGCGCCGTACCGGCCCAGACCGGAGGCCTCCAGCGCCAGGCCGTGGCCCAGCACCAGCGCCGTCACCTTTTGACCGCTGCCGTCGGCCAGCGCTCTGGCCTTTCCCAGCAGCTCATAGCTCACCTGCCGCAGCGCGCCGTCGGATTGCTCGCAGTATACAAAAATTCCCTCACCCTGCCGCATGGGCAGTGTACCGTTCTGATCCATAGCAACTCCTTTCCTCACAGCAGCTTCTGCGCGCGCAGCCGGTCCAGCAGGGCTTCGGCCTGCTCCGGGACGCTGCCTGTGAGCACCTCGCTCTTGACCCGGTGATCCGGGCGCATGGTGCGCACCACCCTGGTCTCGGATCCAGCCAGCCCGACCTGCTCCGGATCCACGCCCAGCTGAAGCGCAGAGCAGATCTGCACCTCCGCCTCCCAGCTGCGCAGCACCCCCGCAATCGAGGGCAGCCGCGGCACATTGATCTCCTTGGTCACACTCAAAAGGGCCGGGAGCGGGACCTCCAGCCGCACATACCCGTCGTCGGTCAGCTTGCGCACCACGGCGCGCCGCTCGCTGATCTGCTCGATCTCGGCCACATCGGTCACATGGGGAAGGCCCAGCGCCTCGGCCAGCATGGGCCCCACCTGGGCCGTGTCGCCATCCGTGGCCATGCGGCCGCAGAGGATCAGATCCGGCTGCGGCAAAATGCCGATGGCCGAGGCAAGCGTGTTTGCCGTGGCAAGGGTGTCCGCGCCGGCAAAGGCGCGGTCTGTGAGCAGCATGGCCTGGTCGACGCCCACGGCCAGCACCCCGCGCAGGGTCTGGGCGGCCGACGGCACCCCCATACTGATGGCCATGACGCTGCTGCCCGCGCACCGCGCCTTCAGCCGTACCGCCTCCTCCACCGCAAAGGCGTCAAAGGGGTTCAGAATGGACGCAACCTGCTCCCGCATCAGCGTGTTTGTGACCGGGTCCATCCGCGCCTCATTGGAGGCGGGCACCTGCTTGACACAGACGACAATGTTCATGCTTCCACCTCCGTCAGAATGTTGCCCGGCCCCAGCAGCCCCTTGGGATCCAGGGTGCGCTTGAGCTGCCAGAGCTTTGCCATCTTCTCCGGGCCGTACATGATGTAGGCCAGCTTCTTTTTGATCTTGCCCGTTCCATGCTCGCCGGTGATGGTGCCATCCATGCGGTGCACATCCGCCGCCCACTTCTCAAACAGGCGCAGGCCAAATTCATATTCTGCCCGGTCTCTGGCAAAGATGTTGGGATGGACATGGTTCTCCCCGATGTGGCCAAAGATCACCCAGTCCAGATCGGTCTGGCTCAGATCGTGCTGATAGATGTGGAACAGCTCGTCAAAATGGGCGTCATCCACCGCCATGTCGGTGGACAAGATGGTGATGCACGGCTCCTTTTTCTTGTTGCGCTCGACGATGATATCCGTCACCTCCGGCACCGTGTGGCGGAAAAACAGCAGCTTCTCCAGCTCCCGGCTGTCCCGCGCCACCCAGGTGCGCTCCGGATCCCCGCCCACGGCGCGCACCACCTGCTCCAGCTCCCGCAAAATGGGCAGGAAGCGGTTTTCATGCATCAGATTGAACTCCACATACACAGCGCAGACATAGTCCTCCGGCAGCGCCTGGAGCTGCTGAAAGGCCGGTGACTCCTGCTTATACGCCATGACCATATCCAATGCCCGCTGGTTGAAGAACTCCAGCGAGGCCGGCGTGTGGGTAAAGTGGGGGACCCCCGGCAGCCGCTCGCCCTTCATGGCCCGCACAAACCGCAGTGCCGTCTCATCGTCCGGCAAAAAAATGGTCGCGCCCCAAAGGAGCTTCGGCGCCGGGATCAGCCGCACCTCCAGCTGGGAGATGGTGCCCAAAATGCCCTGGCTGCCCACAAACAGGTCCACCAGATCCATGTCGTCATAGAATTTAAAGCCGGCGTCCACCACATGTCTGGGCGTGTCAAAGTCCGGGATGCGCCCCTCCACCGCGCTGCCGTCTGTACAGGTCAGCCGGAACGCGCGCCCCTGGGCCCGGTCCCGGCCGCGGACCAGCTCAGTCACCCGGCCGTCGGCCAGCACCACGCGCAGGCCGTGGACATACACCCGCATGGCCCCGTACAGCAGCGAGCGCGCGCCGGAGGCGTTGCAGGCGGCCATGCCGCCCAGGCTTGCGGTGGTCTCCGTGGGATCCGGGGAGAAGAACAGCTCTCCCGGCTTCAGCTCCCGCAGCGCCTCGATGGAATCCGCGTCCCAGCCGGAGAGATCGAAGGACTTTTCGCTCAGGGCCTTGCGCACCTGCGTCAGCAGCACACCCGGCTCCACACGCAGATAAAAGGTTTCGTCCGCGTCCTTTCGCATTCCAAGCATCCGGTTCATCTTGGAGAGATTCAGGATGAGGCCGCCCGCCGGGCTCGCGCCCCCGGTGAGGCCCGTCAGGCCGCCCTGGGCGGTGAGCGTCAAATTGTGTTCATCACAGTACCGGACCACCGAGACCAGCTCCGCCTCCGTCTGGGGAAACGCGATATATTCGGCATGGCCGACCACCCGGGACTCATCAAACAGATAGTCCGCGTAGGCGTCTGTCATGGGTCGAATCAAATTCAAAAGAAATCACCCTTTCGCTTTTGCATCAGGTCTGTTATACTAGAAACCACCTGAAAAAACAACAAAAATGTACAAACTTTAACGAGTATTTTAGACAAAGAGGCGGTATTATGGAAACTTCTGTCCCCTACGCCACACTCTGGCAGCGCTACACGGCCTTTCAGGCCCGCGGCCTGCAGCTGGACCTGTCCCGCGGCAAGCCGGAGCCCCGCCAGCTGGATCTGTCCGTCCCCATGCTGCACACCACAGACAACGGGAGCTTCTGCGCAGAGGACGGCACGGACACCCGCAACTATGGCGCGCCGGAGGGCATCTGGGAGGCCCGGCGCCTGTTCGGCGCGCTGCTGCAGATGCCGCCGGCGCAGGTGCTGGTGGGCGGCAACTCCAGCATCAACCTGATCCACGGCGTGCTGAGCCGCGCCATGCTCAACGGCCCGCTGCCCGGCGACACCCCCTGGGTCCGGTTTCCCCGGGTCCGGATGCTCTGCCCCGCGCCGGGCTACGACTGGCACTTCTACCTGTGCCAGACCCTGGGCATTGAGCCGGTCTATGTGCCCATGCGCGCGGACGGCCCGGACATGGAGCTGGTGGAGGAGCTGGTGACAGACGAGACCGTCAAGGGCCTCATCTGCGTGCCCATGTACAGCAATCCCACCGGCATCACCTTCTCCGACGCGGTGGTGGACCGGCTGGCCCGGATGCAGACCGCCGCGCCGGACTTCCGCCTGATCTGGGACAACGCCTACTGCGTCCACCACCTGTATCCGGACCGGCAGGACCGCCTCAAAAACATCTATACCGCCTGCTGCGAGGCGGGCCACCCCGACCGGCCCGTGCTCTTTACCTCCACCTCCAAGATCACCTTTGCCGGTGCCGGCGTGAGCGCCATGGCGGCCAGCGAGGCCAATGTGGCGCGCCAGCTGGAGCTGCTGCGCCACCAGATGGTCTGCTACGACAAGCTCAATCAGCTGCGCCATGCGCGCTTTCTGCCGGATCTTGCCGCCGTACAGGCGCACATGGCGCGCCATGCGGAGATTCTGCGGCCCAAATTTCAGCTGATTGAGCAGGTCCTGAAACGGGAGCTTTCTGACCTTGCCACCTGGAGCCGGCCAAACGGCGGCTACTTCATCTGCTTTTACGGCCCCAGGGGCTGTGCCCGGCGCACGGTGGAGCTGTGCAAAAAGGCCGGCGTCACGCTGACGCCGGCCGGTGCTCCGTTTCCCAATGGGTTTGATCCGGACGACAGCGTGCTGCGCATCGCGCCCACACTGCCGCCCATTGAGGAGTTAAAGCAGGTGATGGAGCTGTTCCCCATCGCCGTAAGGCTGGCCTACGCGGAGCTCAGCCGTTCGAGTACCGCTCCAGAAACTGGCGCGTCCGCTCCTCCTTCGGGTGGTCGATGACCGCCTCCGGGGTGCCATACTCCACCACAACGCCCTTGTCCATAAACAGGATATTATCCGCCACCTGGCGGGCAAACTGGATCTCGTGGGTGACGATCACCATGGTGGTGTTTTTCTCCGCCAGACCGCGGATCACATGGAGCACCTCGCCGGTGAGCTCCGGATCCAGCGCCGAGGTGGGCTCGTCAAAGCAGAGGATATCCGGCTTCAGCGCCAGCGCGCGGGCGATGGCCACACGCTGCTGCTGGCCGCCGGAGAGCTGGTGCGGCCGGTAGTCCAGCTTGGCGCCCAGGCCCACACTCTCCAGCAGCACCCTGCCCTGCTCGGTGATCTGCTCGAGCATCTGCCGCTTGTTCTGCTTAAAGTCCGGCTGCTCTTTGGCCAGCAGGCGGCTGGCCAGGGTCACATTTTCCAGCGCCGTGTACTGGGGAAACAGGTTGAACGACTGAAACACCAGGCCAAAGTGCAGCTGACGGCGGCGCAGCTCGCTGTCGCTCAGCCGCGTTCTCTGCGCGCCGTCAAAGACACGCTGGCCGCCCACGGCGATGGTGCCGCTGTCGGCCCGCTCCAGAAAGTTGAGGCACCGCAGCAGCGTGGTCTTTCCGCTGCCGGACGAACCGATGACCGCCACGGACTCCCCCTTCTCCAGACTGAAGCTGATCCCCTTGAGGACCTCCAGGCTGCCGAAATTCTTTTTCAGATCTCTGACTTCCAATACTGCCATCTCTCGTCCCTCCTCACACGCGGAAATAGTCCATTTTCCGCTCCAAATAGCCAAACAGGAGCGTCAGTACGCCCACAAACACCAGGAAGAACACCGCCGTGGAGAACAGCGGCCAGATGATCCCCTGCTTGGTGAACCGCTCGGCACACATGATGATTTCCGTGATGCCGATGACGCGGGCCAGCGCCGTGTCCTTGATGAGCGTGATGATCTCATTGCCCATGGGCGGCGTGATCCGCTTGATCACCTGCAGCAGCACCACCCGGGAGAAGATCTGTCCCCGGGTCATCCCCAGCACCTGACCGGCCTCATATTGGCCGCGTGAGATGCTCTCCAGGCCGCCGCGGTAGATCTCGGAAAAATAGGCGGCGTAGTTGATGACAAAGGCGATGAGGCAGGCCACCATGCGGTTTCGCATCGGAATTTCAAACAGCAGGCCCGGTGCATAGAGCACCACAAACAGCTGCAGCATCAAAGGCGTGCCGCGGATAATCCATACGACGGTTCGTGTTAAGTACTTGAGGGGCCGGAACTTGGACATGGAGCCAAAGGTGATCACCATGCCAAGGGGGATGGACAGCACCAGTGTCCAGAAAAAAATCGCAACATTCTCTCCAAAGCCGCCGAACAGCGACTGAATCGGATCTCCCATTGCAGCGAACACTCCTATCTCTTTAAAAATCCCACAGCGCGGAAAACATGCGAATCAGTCCCCGCAGATCCGCGGGGACTGATTTTTTATTGTCTCTCAGTCCAACAGTGCGTCGGTCAGATCGTACTTGGCCGCCAGCTCTTCAAAGGTACCGTCCTCCTTGAGCTCCTGGAGCGCCGCATTGACCTGAGCGGTGAAGTCGCTGCCCTGGCGGAAGGCGATGCCGTACTCCTGGTCGCCGAAGTTGTTGTCCAGATTGATGACCAGATCGGAGTAGTTGCTGTCGGTGTTGATCATACCAATGGCCGCCACGCTGTCGATGACCGCCACATCCGCTGTGCCGGATTTGACCTCCATCAGTGCCTTGGCCTGGGAGTCCACCGGGACATAGTTGGCATTTGCAAAGTATTCCGAAGCGGAGACCTCTACGGTGTCGTCATCCGCAATGGTGCCCAGCAGCTTGCCTTCGCCCGTGGAGCCCTGCTCACAGACCACTGTCAGGCCGGACACATCTGCCATAATCTCATCTTCCCGCTCGGCCTTCATGACCATCGCCTGGGTGTTCTTGAGGTACGGATCGGAAATGCTCATGTTCTCCAGGCGTTCCGGTGTAATGCACATGCCGTTCCAGATGCAGTCGATATTCTTGGAGCTGAGCTCAATCTCCTTGGAATCCCAGTTGATCTCCACGAACTCCGCCTCCAGCCCCAGCTTTTCGCAGGTGGCCTGGGCCAGCTCTGTGTCGAAGCCGACCAGCGTGCCGTTCTCATCGTAGTAGTTGATGGGGGCAAACATCGTGATGCCGATGGTCAGCTTGCCCTTGTCCTGGATGTACGCCGCGTCGGAGTCCTCCGCCTGTGCGTCGTCGCCGGTGTTGGCCTCATCCGTTGTCTGGGTGTTGCCGTCGGTGTTGTCATTGGAATCGGTGTCGGTGCCGCCGCAGGCTGTAAAGACTGTCACCATCATGGCCAGCGCCAGCAGCAGCGTCAAAATCTTTTTCATACTCGTTTTCTCCTTTTCTGTGGGTGGATTGTGGAATTGATTTATCGCATCATCACTTTAGTCAAATGATTAACTGCATCGCTATTGTAACAGCCCATTCTAAAAAATGCAAGCCCCTTTTGAAAAAAAATTTCCGCTGTCAGAAAATCCAGTGATAGAGTACCGGCACCAGCAGGGCCGGCAGCATATTTCCCACATGCAGGTCCTTTTCAAAGGCGATGTTGATGCCCACGCCGAAAATCAGCACATTGCCCACCAGGCTGAGGTCGGAGAGCACCGTGGTCTGCTGCAAAAAGGGGGCCAGCAGGCTGGCGCCCAGCGTGATCGCCCCCTGGTAGAGAAACAGCGGCAGCGCGGAAAACAGTACGCCCGCGCCCAGCGTTGCGGCAAAGACCATGACAATCATGAAATCGAGCACGGCCTTGGCATACAGGGTGCTGGCATCGCCGGACATGCCGTCCTGCAGCGCCCCCACCACCGCCATGGCGCCCACACAGATCACCAGCGACGCGGTCACAAAGCCCTCGACAAACTGGCCCTCGCTCTGCCTGGCGCGGATGCGGCGCTTGAGAAACGCCCCCAGCTGCTCCATCCGCTGCTCGATTTGAAGCAGCGCGCCTGCCACGCCGCCCAGGGTCAGCGACAGGATCATCAGCATGGTGCCGCGCACCTCCAGCCCAGCGTCTGTGATTTGAAGCATCTGCTGCAGTGTCCCCGCCAGACCAATTAAAATCGTTGCCATCCCCATCGCCTGCAGAATGGTCTTTTGGACCGGCGCGCGCAGGCCGTGCTTCAGCGCCAGGCCGATCCCGCCGCCCGCCAGAACCGCCGCCGTGTTGACCAGTGTTCCCAATCCTACCATGTTCTCTCCCTCTTTTGTACATGTTTTAAAAGCTGCGGTCATAATGATACGCAGAGCCGGCCAAAATTGCAAGGAAAACCTATTTCCGATGGCCCCATCTTTTTCTTAACATTTTGTTAAAAAATAATTGACGAAATACAAAAAATCAAGTAGACTGGGAACGAAGTCAAACGAAAAGGGGCGGCCCTATGGAATCACTGCGCTGGCCCGCGCATCCGCTCAGGGATCTGTTCGTCGTGCTGGTGGTCTGCGGCGTATACGCGGCGCTGTTGTTTTCGGGGATCACATGCCCCATCCGGCAGCTGACCGGGATCTCCTGTCCCGGCTGCGGGATGAGCCGTGCCTGGCTCAGTGTGCTGCATGGAGACCTGGCCGCGGCGCTTCTGTACCACCCTCTGTTTTGGTTTCCGCTGGCGCTGCTGCCGGCGCCTTTGCTGCGCAATCCAGCCAGGCAGCGGCTCTTCTGGGCTCTGCTTGTGCTGGTACTGTTTGTCTGGCTGGTCCGCTTTTTTCTGCCCAACGATTCTGTCGTCACATTTTCTCCCCAGGAAGGATGGCTGGTACAGTTTCTAAAGGCGCACCTTTGAGAGAGATCCGACGCAGTAATTCAACAATTATAATCGTTAGGGGGATTTCCATGGACTTTCATAAAAAGGAAACACAAAAGTATTTCATTCCCATCATTTTGGCCTTGGCCGGCTTTTTGGTCGCCGTCCTCTCCACCCTGATGGGCTACTTCTATCTGCCCAATCTGGGGGCGGCCTTCTTCCGTCTGATTCTGGCCTGTGTACTGCCGGTGATTCTGCTGCTCATGTACCAGAGCAAATCCGCCGCAAGAACCGCCCTGCCGCTGATGGTCCTCGGCGCAGTGCTGCTCGGTCTTCAGCTGCTCGGCACCATCTACACCCTCTTTTCCACCATTTTCGGCTGGGGCTTTGGCCTGTTCCGCTGGATTCCCGGTTCGTCGATTCTGGGAAACCTGGTGCTGGCTCTGATCTACTTCTTCGACTGCTTCTCCTGGGGCTTCTATTTCTTCCGCATCTCCATCAGCGCCTCTCTGGGGGCGGTGTCGGATCTGCTGCTTTTGATCTCCAACCTGGTCTTTTTGGCCATCTGCAGCGAGTTCCACCCGTTCTCCATTCTCAACAGCCTGCGCAACAGCATCTACCGCACCTTCTCTCTGCCCATGACCAATCTGGAGGAGCAGGGCGGCTTTGCCGCAGACCAGCAGCCAGAGCCGGAGGTGCAGCCGGATCCAGAGCCGCAGCAGACCACCTACAATCCCGACAGTGCCGCCACTCCGCCGCAGTCCACGACCGGGATCCCCGCCCTGCTGCTGACACCCAAGAGCATTGCGCTGAGCCTGCTGCTGAGCTTTATCACCTGCGGAATTTACTATTTTGTCTGGATGTACGGCATTATGAAGCGCATCCGGCTGCTCTGCCGGGACTATGACGGCTGTGTGGGCGAGTTTTTGTGCTTTTTCCTGATCCCCTTCTACAACCTCTACTGGTATTACACCCGCGCGGGAAAGCTGGTGGCCGGCGCCGCCTCCTATGGCGTGCACTGTACCAACAACGGCGTCATCTATCTGCTGCTGGCCATCTTTGGATTTTCCATCATCAATCCCTGCCTCATGCAGAATGACCTCAACAATGTGGCCAACATTCTGGCGGGCAGCGCTTCTTACACTGCGCCAACCGGCGGCGCAGGCGGCTACACACCCCCCGCACCGCCCACACCGCCCGCCTCCGGCGCACCCGCCGGCGGGCAGGCTGAGCCCGACCCCATTGAACAGCTGCAAAAGCTCAACGCGCTGCGCAAATCCGGCGCCATCAGTGAAGAGGAGTTTCAGCAGAAAAAGCAGGAACTGCTCAAACGCATCTGACAAAACACCCCCTTGCCCTGGCAAGGGGGTGTTTTTCTCTGTCTAAAGGTCATACTTCTGCCGGATCCGTGCCAGCTTGTCGAGTACCAGAGGCCCGATCAGCCCCAGAACGCACACCGTCGAGGCCGCGTGGAGCAGATCAAAGGGCAGGCCGCCCACATAGGCGGCCCAGATCATGGCCGCCGTCGGATTTGGCTGATAGAGCAGAACGGACGCCGGGTTGAGGATGCCGCCGTAGATTCCCACCGTGGCCAGGGCGCCATAGACGCACATGCAGACGCGGCTGGGCCGGAGCACGCCGATGCGGCACAGCGCGCCCGCCAGGGCCCCCACCAGGCCGGCCGCCACCATCTGGTACGGTGTCCAGGGCCCCAGTCCCATCAGCATGTCCGACACCAGCATCGACGCCGCGCCCACCAGAAAACCGGCTGACGCGCCAAAGGCCATACCGGTCAGGATGACGATGGCGAGCAGAGGCTTCAGCTGAGGCAGCATAAAAAGCGCCGTACGGCCCAACACCGCCAGGGCGCAGAGCACCGCCAGCAGCGCCAGCGTCCGGGCCGGCGGCCTTCTCCCCTCCAGATGCACCAGCGCCAGGGCCAGAATCTCCAGCAGCAGGAGCAGGCTGATCACAAGCGGACGGCGGTTGTCCAGCAGGGCGCTGCCGGCGAGCAGCGTCAGCGGCATGGCTGCCGCCAGCGCCCAGGCAGGCCATGGCCGGCTAGTCCGTTTTTCAGCCGGCGCAGGCAGATCCGGCTTTGGGATGGTTCTCTCTTCCACCGGCTCCGCGCTCTGCACGCAGGGCTTAAATTGCGCCCCACCGCAGGCGCAGATCAGGTCCTCCGCCGTCACCGCGTCCGGCAGCAGAGGCTGCGCCATCCGCCCGGCAGCCGTGGTGTAGAACCGGTTTTCCCGGAAAAAGGCGCGCGGCGGCGCCTGGCCTGTCGCCGCGCCGTCAAAGAGCAGCGCGCAGCAGGTGGCATACCGGGCGCAGAACTCCAAATCGTGGCTCACCAGCACCACCGTCACCGCACTGCGGCAGAGCTGCTGCAGGATGGACGCCAGCTCCTTCTGAAAGCCCACATCAAGCCCCTTGGTCGGCTCGTCCAGCAGGAGGATCTCCGGCTGGAGCAGCAGAATCTTACACAGCCCGGCCCGCTGCTGCTCGCCGCCGGACAGATCATATGGATTTTGCTCCAGCAGCGCCTGCAGGCGGCACAGCCGGACCAGCTCCTCCAGGCGCGCTGCACCATCGGGCACACACCGGGCCGTCTCGCGCAGATCCTCCCCCACGGTCTTCTGTAAAAACAGGCTCACCGGCTTTTGCGGCAGCAGGCCCGTCCGGCCGAACACCCGGACGCTGCCGCGCTGCGGCTTCTGCACGCCGGCCATCAGATGCAGCGTTGTGGTCTTGCCCGCGCCGTTGCCGCCCAGCAGGGCGAACAGGCTGCCTCTGGGAATGCTGAGGCAGAGCCCCCTGATTAGGTCCGGATCCGTCTTTTCATAGCGAAACCACACCTGATCCAGCTGCACCGCCCAGTCTGCGCGCGCCGGCGGCGGATCCGGCGCCACCTGGCCCAGGGGATGCCGCGCTGCAAAGCCCTGCAGCCACCGCCGCCCCTCAGCCACCGTGATCGGGCACGGCGCCTCATGCGGCGCCGACGCCCAGACGCGCATGGGTGTCGGCAGGGCCTCCGCCAGGGCGTGGCCCCACTGCTGCAGCGCGGCGGCCGTCTGCCGGGGCGGGCCGTCAAAGCGCAGCGCACCGCCCTCCAGCACCAGCACCCGCTGCGCCAGGGAAAACGCCTCCTCCAGCCGGTGCTCTGTGAGCAGGATCGTGGCGCCCAGCTCCCTGTGAATCCGCCCCACCGCCTCTAAAAAGCGGGTGGACGCAATGGGATCGAGTTGGGCCGTCGGCTCATCCAGAATCAAAATTTCCGGCCGCAGCGTCATGGCGGCCGCCAGATTCAAAATCTGCTTTTGTCCGCCGGAGAGGGTGTCTACCGGCCGGTGAAACCAGCCGGCAATCCCAAAATACGAGGCCATCTCTGCCACGCGCCGCCGGATCACATCGGACGCATACCCCAGGTTTTCCAGGCCGAAGGCCAGCTCGTGCCAGACCTTGTCGGTGACAATCTGGCCGTCCGGGTCCTGCTGTACGAACCCGATGGTCTGCGCCAGGCGGCGGGCCGGCCACTGCGTGAGCGGCACGCCGTCCGCCAGCACACGGCCCTGCAGGCTGCCGCGGGGGGCCAGCGCCGGCTGAAATTGCCGCAGCAGCGTGGTCTTGCCGCAGCCGGAGGGGCCGCAGAGCAACACAAACTCGCCCGGCTCCACCGTAAAGCTCAGATCCCTGAGGACCTGCTGGCCGCTGCCGGGATAGGCAAAGCTCAGGTGTTCGACTGCCAGACGCGCCATGCGCGATCCTCCTTCCAGTTGAGCAGCAGCGGCAGCGCCAGAAGCGCCGCATAGGCCGCCAGAATGGGCCAGCCGGCCCAGGTTCCCCGGCAGACCGGATAGTACTGCCACTGAAGCAGCCCAAAGGCCGCGCCAGTCCCCAGGACCGCCGCGCCCGCCAGCTCTGCGGCGAGCAGCGCCCGGTCCCGGCGCTCCATTCGGTAGGGGCGATACGCGCTGCGCCCTGGCAGCCCGTAGCCGCGGCTTTTCATACTGTCGGCGGTGATCACCGCGCGCTCGACAGACCAGCTCAGCAGCGCCGCACACAGCTGCGCCCCCCGGCGCGCCCTGGCCGCAAGCCCCCGGCCCGGTACGGGCAGCTGCGACTGCGCCAGGGCGATCTGCCGCATCTGGCGGCGCAGCTGCGGCACAAACCGCAGTACCATGGTCAGGAGCAGACTGAGCACAGGCAGCGGGCGTCCCAGCAGGCAGACAATCCGATCGGTGGTCAGAATCTGCGCGCCGCAGAAGCACCAGAACAGCGCCGCTGCAAGCATGACGGCCGCCGACAGGCCAAAGCAGATGGCCTCGAGCGTCAGCGGGCTGCCCGTCGGAAGGTGGGCCAGAACCGTGTCGCCCACATGGCTGAACAGGGGGTTGACGGCCGCGGTCAGCACCAGCAGCGGCGCCATCCACCGCAGGTGGCGGCGCACCACATCCCAGTGTGCCAGCCGGATCCAGTAGGCCAGGCCAAAGCCCAGCGACAGCAAAAGGCACCCCGGGTGCCAAAACAGCATGGTCCCGGTCAGCACCAGCGCAAAATAGAGCAGATTCACCGCCGGATGGCAGCGGGCAAAGGCATCTTCCATCTTTGTTCCTTTCCAGGGGCATACCGCCTTGTAATATCTTCCCCAATCTGGTAAAAATGAGACAGAAAAACCAAAGGAGGCGCATTTTATGAGAAGAAAAGACCGGGAGGTCACCGATCCCAGCCGCATTCTGGACATTCTCTCACGCTGCCACTG
The DNA here is from genome assembly GCA_019421975.1 of Clostridiales bacterium. Lineage (GTDB taxonomy): Bacteria > Bacillota > Clostridia > Oscillospirales > Oscillospiraceae > CAKTFW01. The sequence goes on from JAHZEE010000016.1 coordinate 15,113, forward strand.
CTGCCGGCTCGGATTTTACGACGCAGG